>JAZRCD010000120.1:0-11294 GCA_045635425.1 Ructibacterium sp.
TGTATGACAGTGTAGCATTTGATGTAAATACATCCGGCATAACAGTAAATTCATAAGAAGTGGTACTGGAGGTTACCTCACCCGGTTTCCGAATGACAACACGCATAGAGGATTGCTCATCATTCAATTTAGCACGAAAGACGGGCACCATTCCTTCCGTAATAGACGGACCGATAGGACCGGTATAACGTTCTCCTGTTGCAGTGATGGTTTCGTCATTTTTTTCATAAGCAGAAACACTGAACAGTTCTTCTCCTGCAATCGCGTTCAAAGATTCAAAGGTCTCTGTCTTTTCGTAGAAAGTAACATCTTTTACATAGCCTGTTCCGGCAATATAAAGACCTCTGTTCTCATTATTGCCTGTCCAACCATGAGCATTAACCGCCATAACCCACTTTCCGCCGGTAGATTCACCCTTAGCAAAAAGTTTAACCACACTGGGGTAATCATTCACAATCAGATATTCCATCATTCCGGTTCCGGGTCCGCCTTCCCGCGCAGAATACAGGCCGCCGAAGGTGCTTTCTCCAAACTCGGTTGCGGTAATGGTAAAACTACCCTCCATATGTTTTCCCTCGGCATCCTCCACATAAATAATCAGTTTGTCTGTTTCGGACACCTGTGCCTTGAAGTAAACAAACCGCTTCCCCGTCTCTAAGGGAGACCAATACTGCACACCACTGGTATAACGGAACATTTTATCCGTACCGGTGCTGCTATCAATATAAGTTCCTTTTTCAGGATCAATGGTAGCATTATGCGGTGTGTAAGTAAAGCCTGGCGTACCGTTGGGAATCTTCTCTGTCATGCTGAAATATACACCGGATGTATAATCCGTAAAACCTGCATATTTTCCCACAACATCCGAAATGGTATCAAATGTTTCTTCCTCTGTAGCCATTACAACCATAGGAAGGGTGGTAAAGAGCAGTACGATGCATAATAACATTGAAAGTATTTTCTTCATGCCAAACACTCCTTATAAAAGAATGATACACGATGCTTATTAATAAAGCATCCAGACGTCTTGGAAAAAGTTTTCACAGCTTCCAAGACGTCTTATTTTACAGTTCTTCAACAAACAAGTCGCACGCCATCCGCATTGCACGCAGCTGACGAACAGACCATTTATCGGTTTTGCCGACAATCAAGAGATCATCCTCCTCATAAGTCAAGAGAGCTGTCTCCTTCCGGAATGCACCCAGAGTCAGATAAACCCTTCCATTCTTCTTGAAAACGTCATCCTTACCGAAAGTAATTGCAACATCTCCTTGAAGCAGGCTAACACCTCCATCTGCCTCCTCTTGAATGGTAGCAGAAAGATATGCAGCCGCAACATCCAAAGAAATTCCGCCATCACAATAGGCACCCTCAATAGGTTCGCCGAAAATTCGAACTGTCTGTTCCTCTTTTTGAATGATCAAGGTGCTTCCTTCTGTTTCTTCCGACATCATTCTCTGTTGTTCCAATGCCAGGTCATTAATCCGATGAAGTCGTTCAAACCGCTTGCTGGATACTTGTTTATCTTTGGGGAAAAGAATATATTTTCCGTAATCCGCAGTGGTTTCCGAATCACCCTCAGAAGGCGCATTCCAAGCAACATACTCGGTGCCAACATCCAGATTGGTGTTGTTATAAGTACTAAGTCCTTTGATATCATTCACTTCGAAAATGGTACCAACGTATTCCCATGTTTCACAACCATCGGTGCTTCGTGCAATAGCCGCACGCGTTCTGGGGTACATTGGCTGACCACGCAGATTTGCGTTGTCATATGCCCATGTGATATAGAAGGTGTTGGGATCATCAGGATCCTGATCCACACCTATGGTATCCAAAGAAGTTGCAAAGGGTGTCATCTTAATATTAGATGTATCAAACGTCTTACCTCCGTCCTGAGAATCCAGATAAAGCACAAATCCCTTATCGTTTCTCAGGAAGACACGAACCACACCATTGGGCAATTCGTGCACGGTTGCCTCCTGATGAGCAAAATCCAGTTCCCAGCCGTCGATAACAGTTTCGCTGGCAGTCCAACTCCGACCGAAATCGTCACTGTAAAACACTTGAGAAATACCAAAATTCTCGTTTCCTACCTCTGCACTAACATAATAAACTCTTCCCGATTGACCTTGACTGACACGCCCTGCCATTTGATCTCGGTCGTAATTGGGCTCGGATTGAATGGGATCTAATGTAACCCAAGACACACCATTGTCCGCAGAGACATGAACGCCATTGACTCTCAAATCCTTGCCATTTTCATCTTTACTTACCGAGGTTCTGTTGATGGAAAGAATCTCGCCGTTGGACATTCTTATGGTGCTTCGGCCTGCCTCATCAACCGTCGCAAACAATCCTTTGGTTCCCCAAGTTTTACCACCATCGGATGTGTAAGGCGCACCGGTTTGCTTTTCTGCTGCAAAGTACAGTGTTCCATTAATCTCAACCATATCCGCAGTACTTACACCATGCTTTACTTCATAGTTAGTCAATCCAACCATGGGTTTTGCATCGCCACGATAACTGATATTAGTTATACTCGCTCCACCCTTGTTAAGCATAAAACCGACCATACCATTCTGGCGTTGTGCAATATCCTGATGGAAGATTTCCTCTCCATCTATCAGGAACACCACCTCTTTGGTCATAGGCTTAATGCGGGTTTTCAATTCCACGTGTATGGTTTTATCAACGGGAAGAGAACCATCCTTTTCCGCAATGATGTTCGTAATGGTAGGATTCTTAACATTGTCGCTTCGAAGTTCCAGTAATTCAAACTTTCCGGTTTCTTTGTTATAGCCGACTTTATTATACCATTGCTCATAGGTACGACCAAAGGTAAGCCAGAAGCCACCCTCTAAATCAGCCAATTTAACATCTGCACTAAAATCCATATCTCCGGCATGAGCATTTAACTCTGCTCTTGCCCGTTCTCCATCAGACTTCAGGTACAAAATTCCTTGATCTTCAAGAACCAGAGATTGCATATCAGATGTCAGTCTCCAATATTCAATGGAGTCAATATCTCCCTGACCATCGAACTTATCATCATGAACATATAAATCGTTGTAATCGTTGATTGCAAGGTATTCCAGTCCATCACCACCGGTAAGACCAATACCCAACTGAGGCTCACCCATGGAGAGAATACCACGGAAAGAGTTGAACCACTTTCCATCCGCATGAATTCTGGCAATACCATCCACAATATCCACGCGGTAGTACACAGTTCCATCCTCAGGCAGAGATCCAATATGGAACTTATAAGGTTCTGCCCACTCTTCCTGTACGTTCCAAGTATAAAGTTCACCGTCTTCCATAATAATCTTGGTGCAGTAATAACCGTCACTCACCACGATTTCGCCCTCATCACCGGCGCCGGCAATAAAGTCTAAGTTATAGACAGTGCCAAGTCCGGGCAGTTGGTGAGTTACCACCTTAGCCGGAACATTGTTCTTTACAAAATAATTCTTTCGAACCTCAGGAATAGAAAGATTGAAATTCTTTACACGCAATCCATTATCAGTAACCTTTCGTTCCACCTCTGTGGTTCTGGGCATGAGATACGAAAAAGCAAGCTGACCGCCGTAGTAACCTTCCACATAGGGGCCATCGGTAATAATTCTAAACCGACCCACACCATTGGGATAAGTCTCCTCGCCATCCTTGGTTTGATAAGTAAGTCCGGACTTGGTGTGCTTCATAGACAGCATATGTCTGCCATTGGAAAGGAGAATGGTTGCATCTCCCTCTTCCCCTGTTACCTCATAAGAAATTTCATTGGCATAACTTACACTTGTACCATCACCAATCAACGGGATATAACTTGCATCCAGTTGCTGTATGGTAATACCGCCTTCCAATTTTAAAAGCGCTGTGATAGAATGTCCCTCTTTGGTCAGATTCTTTACTGATGTAGTGAAGGGCGCTTTGTCTTCTATTGCAACCGACACTCCATCTACCAGATATTCTACCTGCTTGATACGGTTTTGCTCATCATGAAAATCCTTGACAAAAAGTTGAATTTCCGAATCCTTTGTTTCTTCCACAACCAGTTCGCCGCCAATAGGTCTTAACACCTCAAAGGTATTGACACCACTGGTTTTATCCTGATATTCTGCGGTAATTTCCCAATTTCCTGCAGGAATACCGGAAACTGATGCTTTGTAATCCGGTGCTTGACCGGTTGCAATGGTCCGACCGTTAATTTTATAATCAACGTAAGGAATTTCCTCTCCGTCCTCTATTGTCGCACTCAAATGAATGGGCTGGCCACTCATATAAACCCCACCTTGAACGGACTCATTCATGTGAATGGGATATACAACAGGAGTAAACTTCATGTAATCATACATAATTTCACTGGTACCATGAATCGGATCTGTATATCCGGTATGGAAGAAATAAATGTACTTATCCCCTGTATTCACCTTTGGCTCAGCGTCATAAACCTTCTCTCCGTCTATGAAAAGTCTACACCGAGTACCATTATTATAGGTTTCAAATTTAATATCGTGCCACACATTGGGATCTCTAAAGTTGAACATCTCGCTGGCAACGCCACCCGGTTCAACATTGGAATACAGAAAACGGTCGCGCATGTAGAAGGTAATGATTCGATCCCATGCAAAAGTAAATCCGTATGCATTACCAAATCGCAAAAGTTTTACACGGGTTTCATAGGTAAAGTCATCACCCAAATCATCCATGTAGTAGTTTGCAGACTTATAATTAAGATCCGGTGCCAGACTGTAAAGAACTCCCTCGTCCGCTCTGACTTGGAATCGAGCGGCAAGGTTAACCACCTCGCTCAAATCGTCCTTTCCGTCAAACTCCCAGCAGAATGCTTCCGGCTTCGCTTTTTCCTCAGCCTTTTCCTCTGTAGGTTTGGTTACCGATGTTGTTGTGGACGAAGCAGACTCGTTATGAATCTTAAGATCAGTAATAACCACCTTTGCTCCGTTCTTCACGCTGATTTCGATACGAGGAATGTACGAATATGCCGTCACATGAATGGTTTCGATAAAATATCCGTCAATATAGATATCACCCTTGGCGCCATCACCAACGATACGATAGGTGTGCTCGCCTTTTCCGATATCAGCATTCACCATAGCAGTACCACCGCCATGACTACTATTCCGTTCATAGGTAAAACCGCTGTCTTTCATATTAAGCTTAAACCGATGGGTTCCGGAAAGAATCCAAACATTTGCTTCTGTTCCGTAGTTGGGAATAGACATGGTAAATTCCACATCAAATTTAGTAGAAATCTCCGGAAAATGTTTTTTCGCTCCGTTATTTCCGCTAATGGGCGCTGAAACAACAAGTTTATTCTTCTCCTCCACCTTCGGTCGTACGGTATAGTCCCACATGGAGAGATTATCATTATCTGCCGCAGAAACTGTAACGGACATAGTGCCGATTGCGGTCATAACAACGCAAAGGGTCAATATCATTGCTAACAATCGTTTCATACAAATCTCCCTCCTTCTACTTTATGAGATAAAGTACTTTTAAATATCCGTACTCGTTAATCATCAAAGCGGTTTGTTTTGTCTTCGGGTCAACCAGATAGGGAACAATTTCCGATGGTCCTATCGCACGAACTCTTGGCTTCATTTCTGTTCTGTCATACATAAACATAACAGTGGTCGCCGTCTTTTTATAGTTATACAAATTGTTCTTTGTCAAGACGCCTCCCATATCAGATGCCATAGAAGTTGTATGCGTAAAGATATCGTTCTTGTAAGACCAAATTGTACCATAAGAAAGATACCGAGAACTGTCTGCAATCACATAAGGCGGACTGTTATCATAATACTGTTCACGGTCATTATCTCCACCATCTGCAACTCGGAAAATTACCTCCATCGAGGTGATAGCACCGCCGGGATCTGCCGCAAAACGGATAACATCGCCCTCAGCAACCGAAATATTCTTTACATCCGAAGACATTTCGTAAGAGTTGGTTGCACCCGCAGTATCAATAAGTTCAATCATATCTACCGCATAACCTTCTGCATCCAGTCCGGTAGATTTACCGGAAACAATACCGATTCCTGCATTGTAGACAAGTCCGCTGGCCGTCTCGGTATATACCACCGCGTACTCTGCCTGATAACTCTCGGGGTCGACATTGTATCCCTCCACCGTATAAACAGTATCCCGATTGGTTTGGGTTGGATAGAATTCCGGCTCATCACGATAGCCGTTTGCAACAATAAACATTTTCGATGCCTCAGGAGGTGTAAACAAAAGCATACTTCCTTGAACAATATTTTTGGATTGTCCACTGGCACGTGCATTGGATGTTGTAGGAACATCTTGTTGCAGAGAATCTTCACCTTCTACCGTCTTATCGTAGATTAATGTATCAATATGAGTCAAAAATCCTTCGTTATTCAAACGATAACGAACCGGTTGTGAATACTTCCATTCTGTAATGTCATTTTGATAAGTCTGTGCCGCAGCAGTACTTAAACGCCCCAAGATCAGTGCACCATCCGTGTAGATTGATTCGTCGATTTTTAACTTATCAACGCCTTGGTATTCATGCACTTGCAAACCGGTGTCCACCAGTTTTACCTTAAGCTTACTGCTGAACGCACTATCTATGGTTGTCGCATCAACCAAATATCCGAACTTGTAGGTATCATTGGATGCATGAAGAACGATAGCCACAACACCATTGTTTTGGTAAACAGAAACGGTTTCTCCAACTTTAACAGTATAATCCTTAACCGTTGCATCGGTCAGCAGATACTCTGTTTCATTAATCTTAATTTTACTGTTACTGATTCCGGTAACCATTCCCTGAACATTATCTGTAATAAAAGTGGCTTTCACCTTCATGGTTCCCTCGGTGTTTCGGCTTGCCAGAACTGCCAAAACATCGCCATTTTTCAAGGAATCGATTTTATGACGCCCTTTCTCGCTTCGAATATCAATGTTTTTTGCTTGACCTGCCGCACCAATAGTAACTTTAGGATAAGATCCGTATATGATTTCGTTTGCCTTATCGATACCCTGACAAACCAAATACTGATACGATTGAATCAGCGCCAAGTCATATGTTCCATCATCATTGTTATCAACCAGCTTAACCTGACCGGAACCGGGAATCCACTCTGCATCCTGACATCCCGGATATGCAACGCCATTATAAATCACATCGATTGCTTCCATCAAAGGAACACGAACTTCTCTTTCATTTTTCCAGTAATAAAAGAAATTTCCCTTTTTCCCTACAATATCTTTGTCAACAACAGTTAAAACATCATTCTTATTGGGTTCAGGATAGAGACAAGCAATTTCATTCTTGATATCACCGGAAAATTCATCCTTGATACCATAATAAACTACGTTTTGCCCCAAAAATTCTTCGCCATCATAGACATATTGCCGATCGCCAATCAAAATGTATCCCTCAGCGATATTATCAGTCGGATGTGTCAGTGTTGTGCCTGATGCACCCATAACACGACCGGTTCTGCGAACCAAATTAAAGTAATGCTCTAAGGCATAAAGACCTTCCTGAACCTTAAACTCGATAACTTCTCCAAAGGAAACAGGCATAAACATTTCGGTATGAAGCACGTTGTAAGCCATGGCTAAAGCATCACCATAGGTAACGGTTCCGTCCATGGTAATCCCATCCGTAATACCAATCGTTCTTGCCGTTTTGAAATAATCAGCAAAGTATCCGGCTTCTTTGTAACCTAAAATAACTGCAAAAATTTTGCATGCCTCAGCATCGGAAACAAAATCGTCCGGACGATAATAACCATCACCATCGCCTGCTACGATTCCGGCAGATGCCAATGCGTGAACATCCTGAAAATAAGGATGCTCTACAGGCACATCATGAAACATAACCGTTTCCCCTGCATATTCCGGCTGAGAAGAAACTCTTGCCGCAATATGAGCAAATTCGCCACGTGTCAACATCTTATGATAATCGGGGTTTTCATCATTTAAAATCCCCAGATACCGAAGCAACCCTTCTTGTTCTACGTTCAAGTTTTGTTCCACCTGCGCATCCGTAGTTGCCAAAACAGAAAAACCGGAGAATATGGTCAACATCAAGACAACCGCAACCAACAGCGCAGTCATTCTACCTCTCGATTTTGTCATTCAGGTTACCTCCCTTCATTCATATATCCGTAAATTCGATAAACCGCAACAGCAGCCTCCGCTCTTGTTGCAGAAGACATGGGAGCAAACATCTGATTGCCCACGCCTTGTAACAGACCCTCTGCACACAACTCAGCAACACTGCCTCTTGCATAAACCGGAATCTTCATCCAATCATCAAAAATATTATCAGGATCAGATTCTTCCAAGACAATACCCTTTGTTGTCATAATTCTGTCCAACATAACCGCCATATCAGCTCTTGTAATCTGCTGTCCAATACCAAATTCTGCAGCACTCATGCCATTGATAATTCCCATTTCGTATGCAGTTGCAACATAAGGATAATACCATTCCTCAACTTTGACATCTTCAAAAGAAACCTTTGCCGCATCATTGATAACGATTCCTGCCGCCGACATTGCAATCTTCAAAAATTCTTCACGGCTAACCGCACGATTCGGTGCGAAACCTCCATCTCCATCTCCGGAAATCACACCCATAGAACGCAGTGCATCAATACTTTCTACAGCCCAAGGAACAGAATCCAAATCATTGAATTTATTATCTGTTACGGTTGTTGCTGTTTCAACCGGTTCTTTCATAGACTCAGGCAGGGCATCCGGATTGACAGAACCCGCTCCGCCTCCAAACCCGCCGCCACCGGCAGAGCCTCCGCCTGCGGAACCTCCGCCAACAGTTCCACCTCCAACAGAACCATTTACTGCGGCACGTTCTGCCGCAAGTTGAGCAGTCTTAGCCACACCAAAATCTGCCAGCAGCTCTTCTGCAGAAGTATAACCTCCGGCCATTCTTAGGAAGAGATCCTTCGTGCTGACAACCCCTTTGGTTGTATCGGCAGAGAATTCAAGTAAATCTTTATATTTTATCGACATCAATTTCTCAATTTCATACCAATTCTTAGAAGTTACAGCCTGATTCACTTCTGCAGGCAATGTCATTTCATCTTGTCCGTTTTTAACTGCATTTTCAAGTTGGGAACGCATCTCGTAAATATCATCGATTCCGTTATTTCCCGCTAATTTCTGAAAATGCTTGTATGCATATGGGATTAATCCATCTACTGAGAGAGCCTCTTTTGCCTCGGTATCCCCATAGGTTTGAATGAAGCTCTTAAACGCCTGAGCATCAGCAATTCCTGCACTTGGAATGATATCATTGCAGAACAATGAAACCAAAGACTCAGACGCCGGCTGATCACCATACTGAACTTTTAAGGTGTATGTTCCGCTGGGACATACACTCGGATCTACACCGATGGGAACCTGAATCATACCAAGGCGATTGGAAACAGCCTGATTCGCCGCATAAACCGTTCCATCCTTGGAAAGGGTTGCAGTAACAACACCACGGTCTGTGCCGATATAACCCTTCAAAATCACCTCGTTATATACAACTTCTGTATCGATTCCGATTTCTTGTCCATCCTCCGGCTCTGTTACAGAGGTATCTGCCAACAAATATCCGGTGGAGGATGCCAAAGAAACGCCATTTTCAATGCCATCCCACAACATGGTCGTTATGTTCTCTTTTTCGGGGTCATAACCGGACATTTCAAACTGTGCATTCAGGTTCTGCGCTTTTCCGGGACGAACCACATATTTTTTCTCCTGAATCTGTGTAGTATATCCGTGTTCCTTGTCATAGGAAGCCGCAAGCAAAGTAACCTGTCGTGCTCTCGTGTTATCGGGGTCAACATTGTCAAATTTACCGGAAACCATAACAGAAGTTCCGGATATTTCCGGTTCTTCCAATTTTGCAAAATCACCTTGATAAATCAACACATCATCTACTGTCATGTGGTTGGTATCTCCACCACCCAAAAGAAGCTGTGTTCTTGATGATGGGTCATTCATGGTTACCTTATTCCATAATGTACGCCACGCTCCGCCTGCCGCATTTCTGCGATAAAGACTTCCCTTTTGTACACCATTTTCTTCTGTGCAACTGAAAAGGAATTCATACCATGTTCCGTACTGTGTTTCCACACCGGCAGCTGTACCGTGACCAATAGATGTCATTTCATTGGACTGGGGACGGATGGTAACATAGAAACGATAACCACCATTTGCAAAGTAAAAAATGGGATTTTCACCGCTATCCACTCTTACTTTTAAACGAGCCTTCCAGGTGGTACCAAGATCAAAATTTTCAAAAGAATATTCCGCCTGAGAGGACGCTTGTCCGCCTACTGAAATTACGCCACTTTCTGTATCAATTGTTGCGCCACCTGACAAAACCCACTTATCACTGGGAGAAGAAAAGTTCTCCTCCATCCATGTCATACGCTGAAAAGCAACAACCTCATCGGAGGGAACAACTTCAATGATACCCCCATAAATTGCCGCCTCTTTTACAAAACCATGTCCTGCAAAAGTTAAACCGGTATCAGCGAGTTCTTGTTCTGTACATCCTTTTGCCTGAAGAATCGGTTTCCAGACACCACTCTCCATTACAAAAAGAGAAACTAAATCACCATTGGAAGAAAGTAAATAATCTACCCATTCTGTTCCGGGAATGAAATTTGCCTGATACAAAACATCCTCACAAGCTGTTGCACATACATCTGATGAGGAAATTTCAACTACACCGTAAGTATCACTACCATTGGGATTGGGATAACAAATCTTTAATGTATCTGTGTCACTCAAGGATTTTGCACGAAAACTCGTACTGCTGTTTCCGGATTCCACAGGCAGATATCCAAACTCAGGAAGGAACGTCCATGTTCCACCACTTAAGGACATGCCATCGGTAGCGGAATAACTCACATTTCCACTGACATAATATCCGTCAGACTCAGGAAACATCCCTGAAGCATATGTAAAATCATAATGCTTTTCTACCTCTTTACCCATAATTGTTTCAATATCAGCATAACTGCCTGTCGCCAAATCATAGATGGTTGCGTTCTTCACACAACCCTTTCCAAAGAAGTACAAACCGGTAGACGGGGAATTATCGCTTGTATAGCCACTTCCCTGCAAAACCTTAACCCACTGATTGGATGTTTGTGTATTTCTTGCATAAACAGATGCCGCTACATCGGATTCAGCCACAAGGAAGTATTCCGTCCATTCAGTACCCGGCACAAACTCTGTATTGGTATAATCCGCATAACGCAGATAACTACC
>JAZRCD010000121.1:0-6038 GCA_045635425.1 Ructibacterium sp.
CAAATGTGTTGGGGTCTGTAGGGTTGGTTTGTGCCACCAGAACGGGTTCTCTTTCGTTAACCTCTTTGATTATGGCATATTCTCTGATCATTCCCACGTTTTACGGTATCATTTTTTTGAATGAACCGGTTGGTGTTATGATGGTGTTGGGAATCATTGTTCTTTTGGTCTCTCTTTTTCTAATTAATGCAAAAAAAGGAGATGTCCTGTTTTCTCCCATATGGCTTTTGTTTATGGCTATGGCCTTTGTGGGAAATGGCGGATGTTCCGTGATTCAAAAAATGGAACAACTTGCCTTTAGCGGCGCGTATAAGAATGAGTTTATGTTTGTTGCTGCATTGTTTTCTATGGTGCTGACCTTTGTGCTTTGGTTATTCGATGGCAAAGAAAAGAAACTGGAGATAAGGGAAACTGCGCCTTTTGCAGTTCTTAACGGAATCAATGTGGGAGCGTTGAATCTTGCTATTATGTTTTTGACAGGACTTTTGCCGAATGCAATTTTATTCCCCAGTGTTTCAGCAGGAGGGATCGTTTTGGCGTTTCTAATCGCGACGTTTGTGTATAAAGAAAAAATGAACAAAACACAATTGGTGGGGTATCTTGCAGGTTTATTATCAGTAATTCTTTTGAATTTATAGTATGATAAACAAATAAAATAAAAGTTGATTTGGAAGGTGAGTGTTATGTCTTACTACCAGGAAGAAAAATGGCAGCGACCGGTTACAACACGTCGGTATTTGCAACCGCCGTTTGCGGAAGAATTAGCAACCATGTGGTCGCAAATGGCGCTTTTCATTGGTGATATCTATGAGAAAAATGAGAAGAAACCCTATAGCGGGGCATGTCAGTTTTTGATTGGGGAAGATTTTCAGATTCCTGATTTCAAAAAGGTGAAGTTGATTACCTCGGAAGATGGAACCCCTGTTCACGGATTGGTTTATGATTTCGGGGATTACACCCTGTCTGCGGAATCGTTTTGTGACATCAAAACAAGTCCGACAGTATATACAAAATTTACGTTTACCAACAAAGTTCTTTGGAATGTCTGCGATTCCTTTGGTTTTCTGCTTCGGACCTATAACGAACAGACGCTCAATGGTATTTTTGATTTGGATGGGTATTGTACACATAATCCCAATATTCGTGCATGGGGTGACGCTCCCAGATGCTGGCGGGCAGAAAGAGATAATTTTCTGACCGATGATACTTATAAAATTTATTTTAAGAATGTCGACGATCTTAACCCGACCTGGGTTGGTGAAGAGGCAGGGTTGCGTTGGTATGAAAGAGGGAAACATACCTTCCAATTTTCGTTAGAGTCGGGAGAGAGCAAAACGTTCTATATGTCTTTTGGTAAGGGTGCAACAGAAACCTTTGACTATGAGGCGGAAAAAGAAAAAGTGGTTGCTTTTTGGAACCAAGAACTAAAAAGGATTAAGGTGTATCCCAAGACGGAGAGTGCTCCTATCCGGAGGATGTACCGGCATTTGGTTACTCAGTTGTTGCAGATGTTTTCTCACCACGTTGGGAAATACGATTATGTCTTAATTCGTCAGGGAAGCTTGCAACGAAGAATGTGGCCCGGAGAAGTTTTTGAATTTTTAATGGCGCTTGACCGAATCGGTGATTTTGATGATTATACTGAGAAAGCGTATGAGATGTTCTTTAAGAAACTACAATTCACCGAAGGGGAAAATGTAGGACAGATTGGCAATCTGGACGGAACCCTTCCGTGGGGTAGTAATACCTCTGCAGTTGTGGAAGGTCTTGCCTATAAGTTGCTGATCAAGGATGATTCGCAATACTATGAGAAATACAGAGATCATCTTTATGCGGCGATCCAATGGATGGAAAAGACGCGTCGTTCTACGATAGATTCGGATTATCAAGGAAAGGGTCTATTCCCGCCCATGCGTTCCTCGGATTGGGAGGCAGTGTGTCAGGATTGGTCGTTCACCGATGTACATAACCTGCTGGCATATCAAAGGGTACTGGAAGCATTTGAAAAGTATCAGGATTCCGCGGTGCCTGAAATCAGGGATGAGATGGAAGATTATAGAACACGGCTTAAAAAGTGTTGGGAAGATGAAATAAAAGAACAAGCAGGTAGCGATGAGTTAATTCATTACGGCATTTTAGGTGCCGAAAAAGAAGATCCTATGATCTCGGTTCCCAGTGTTGCAAGAATTGGAAATATGATAATCACAGGGATTATCCCGCAAGTTGGTGGCTATATCGAAAAATATCTAAAATACTATGAGAACAGGGATGTCTTTCAAAATGGACTCCATGAGATTTTAACCGCCAATCTGCAGTATTATAATATGAACTGGATTGGATATGCTCATTATACCAGCACCGGAGATCATGTATGGTTCAAATATTATATGAATTCAGGGAAAAAGGATTTAGCGGAAAAGACATTGAAAGCACAATTAAAATATTCTATGACAGACGAATATTATATGTTGGAACGCTTTGCAACGAACGATCCATATTATGTTCCTTGGTCGCCCAATGCTTCTGCAAATGGAAGAACCATTATGATGCTCTGTGATTATTATGGATGCGGAAACTGATTTGACAGATTAAAATAGGTAATGAGATTACATCTTACAAAACAGTTCACTCCTCTGTGATGTAAGATGTAGGGGAAGAGCATACCGTGCCACAACAGCGGTATGCTCATTTGGTTTAAAAGCTATGTTGACACAAGGATTGTATTTGTGTTAAGGTTATTATTAAGATGAAGTGAAGGAGAATAACTATGGGAGTTTGTAAGAGAGAATTTGGTGTATATGATGCGAAAACCGTTTATGTATATACATTGGAAAACAAAAATGGGTTGATAGTTGAAATTCTGAATTATGGAGGCATTATCAGAAGGTTAGAGTATCGTGGTGTTGATGTCGTGTTAGGACGGGACACCATGGAGGAGTATCTTAATAACGATGGGTATTTTGGGGCCATTATCGGTCGAAATTCCAATCGAATTGAAAATGCTGAATTTGAACTAAACGGAAAGAACTATAAACTTTTTAACAATGACGGAAGAAATAACCTTCACGGTGGAAAGGTTGGGTTTGATAAAAAAGTGTGGGATGCTGAAATTGTTGAGGGGGATGAGCCTTCTTTGGTGCTGACCACAAGTAGCCCTGATGGTGAGGAAGGTTTTCCGGGTAATGTAAAAGTGAAAGTTACATATACTGTCACCAATGATAATGGATTAAAGATTAATTATAAGGGAGAAACTGATGCTGATACCGTTTTGAATTTGACAAACCACGCTTATTTTAATCTGAATGGTCACGCAAGTGGAAAGGTAGATGGACATTTGCTGTGGCTCAACAGTGAATTCTTTACGCCGAATACAGAAGAATGTATTCCAACAGGTGAAATTCTTAGTGTAAAAAATACACCTTTTGATTTTACCACTGAAGCGTCTCTTGGATCTAGATTTGAATCAGAGTATGAACAGATAAAATTGTTCGGTGGATTTGATCATAACTTTGCATTGAGTGGACGCGGTTACCGAAAGGTTGGAATCTTTAAGGGAGATCAGACAGATATTGCGATGGAAATGTACACCGACCAAGTAGGGATGCAGATTTATTCCGGCAATGTAATTGAAGAGGGAAGAGTGTGTAAGGGCGGAGCGGTTTATAGCAAACACGGTGGTGTGTGCTTTGAAACCCAAACCATTCCTAATAGTCTGAAGTTTTCTCATTTCTCAAATGCTATTCTCAAAAAAGGGGAAAAGTATAATACAACAACATGTTATCGATTTGTGTAGATTGTTAGAAATTTATGAATAGGATAAAAAAGAAGTGATTGTGGATACAATCACTTCTTTATATTTACTTAAAATCAAAGGAAATAACGGCTGTTGTTTCTGTATTTCCCCAGTTGCTCTCCGGAATCAAAATCAGCTTGTCAAAGCTTTGATTTACATTTAAATGGTAGGATCGTTTTCGATTGTCTGTCACTGATAACAGTTCTGTTCGAATTCCGTTGTGTTCTCCGATTAACTTAAAGTTTCGGCAGAGGGTTTTAGGCATGTGCATCTGTGGACTATTTAACAATTGGTTTGCTCGGGTGGTATGGGTTTGTTCGCACCAACCACCGGGAAGTGTGCGTCTGTTTAAATCGCTACAGAAGACCAAATGAATTGATGAAACTTTTGACTCCTCGAATTGGTAGGTGATTTCTTCCTTGTTTGTTGCAAAGTAGGAGCAAGTTTTGTCCGTAGTGTTATAAATCTCGTGTGCTCTGTCTTGCCCATTTCGGATAACGTTATCCTCGATGTTGAGTTTTGCATCTTTGCATAAAGGAGAGACGGGACGGGTTTTTGATGGGAGGAAACAATCCTCGTTCATTAGCAGTTCCTGAAGTTCGGAAAGTTCAGAAAGATATACATCGTGCGGGGTAAGATTTTTTTTGCAGGCAATAGAGGCGGCCTTTCCGACAGCCTCTCCCATTAAGCCACAAGTTGCCATAACGCGTAGGCTACTCATAGCAATGTGGGTCATACTGATGTTTCTTCCTGCAAAGAATAAGTTAGCTATGTTCTCGGAATAAAGTGCACGATAAGGAATGGAGTAGGGAGATGAGGTGGGGAAATCGGTATTCGGAGTTCCCTTGTGGTAAAACCCACCGGGGAAATGATCATCAATGGGCCAACCTCCATAGGCAACCTCGTCGTTAAAGGAGGAGCCGGAACAGATATCTTTTTGTGAGATGGTGTATTCTCCGCATAATCTTCGGGATTCTCTCTTACCGGGTAGGAACCCAAGGAAATCCAAATCCCAATTTTTGCTGTCAAAATTACCGCTATTTTTGATGTAATTCCAAGTTCCGGTAGCAAGAGAAAGGAGTTCGTCCCGAATATCTTCGGTGTCTTCGATGGTGTTTTTATTTCCGCCCAGTTCCAAATACCAGAAGTTTTCGGTCTCGTCATATAAATCAGGGACTCGATTTTCAAAATCATCTTTTGTAAGGGTTTTGCTGAAATGCGGAGGAATGTAGGGGATGCTTGTTGTTGTTTCGCGTCCTTGCAATAAGCAGGACATCCCCATTGTAAAATTATCAGATTCTGTGCGATCGGTATCCTCTTGAAATTCCTGTTTTCCTTCTCTACCAATCTTAAATTTGGCACCACAGAGTGGTGCTAAAATACTGTCTCCGGAACTGTCACAGAAGAATTTTGCCGTAACCTCGTAAAACATTTGGGTTGTCATTTGATAACCGGTGACAGATAGAATGTTAGTATCCCGATTGTGTGGAAAGTTTCCTTTTTGCGTTGTTGCATCCATACAGGTGCAGTTGAGTAAAAGGGTAATGTTTTTCTCCCGTTTTACAAAATCGTAAAGAATGGTGTCCCAAATGGCATAACTTTTGGTTGGATTGCGGTAGAGGCTCTCAAGTGCGATTTCTTCCAAAATGCCCGTTTCGCGGTTGTTTTCTCCTTTGGCTCCGCAAACCCACATTCTGATTTCAGAGGAAGCATTCCCGCCCAATACGGGGCGCTCGTGCATAAGAACGACTTTAAGACCCTCTCGTGCAGCAGAAATAGCGGCAACAAGACCCGACATCCCTCCGCCAACAACACAAAGGTCGCAGGCAATATGTTTTGTCTTAAGCATAATATTCCTCCTATAGGGTAAGACCTGCATTTCGCATAGTGGTTAATATTTCCCGTTTTTCTTTTTCGTCATATTCTCGGTAGGGGAATGTGGCATTTCCCATATCAAATCCCATTTCGGTTAGCAGGAGTTTTGTGACAGGGATAGATTTGTATTGATGAAGAGCATCAATGATTTGCAGTACTTTGTCTTGTGTCTTGCGAGCATTTAACATATCCCCTGCGTGAAAATTGTCATAAATGTTCCGGAAAAGATCAAACATAAAGTTGTAGGTGAGTCCGATACCACCATCTGCACCAGATTCAAGACCGGTATAGAGAAAGTCATCAGGTCCGTTCATAATGTTCATCTCTCCGTGGGTCAGTTCTTTGAGTTTTCTCATTTCATCATAGTTGG
>JAZRCD010000122.1:0-6480 GCA_045635425.1 Ructibacterium sp.
TATGATACAATAATCAAAAGAGGTGAAAATATGGCAAATTTATATATCAGTCAACAATTAAAAGCCGCCAGAAAGGCTGCCGGTCTGACCCAACGGGACGTTTACCAATGGCTGGGGGTGGGTCAATCCACTTTCAGCGCATGGGAGACAGGACAAAGCGAGCCTGCCATCGGCATTTTCTTAAAACTCTGTCAGAAGTATGGTATACGGGATATTGTGGGATACTTTATTCCGGAATCGGCCCTGCCGGACGGAAACGCTTCCATCAGCCCTGACTTCCTGAACAAACTCCGCTCCCTTTCTCCACGGGGACGGGAAGCGGTAGAAAACTGTCTGGAGTTCGAATATCGTCAGGCTAAGCAAAAGCGGATTCCCTTCTGCACACCGAGACAGATTCCCCTCTATACCCAGACCGCAACGGCAGGTCTTGGTAGTTTTCTTGATGGTACCGACGCAGAACTTGTGGAACTGGATGCCCCCGAGGATGCGGATTTTGCCATCCGCATTTCCGGAGACAGTATGGAACCTTTGATTCATGATGGCCAGATTGTGTATGTCCGCAAACAGCAGGACCTCCGTTCCGGAGAAATCGGCATCTTCCTTTACAACAACGAAAGTTATTGCAAACTCTGGGATGTAAAAACCGGTTCTCCGAAACTGGTCTCCTTAAACGCCGCTTATCGTCCGATCATTTTGACTTCTTTTGATGACTTGGTGGTTTGCGGTAAGGTATTGCTTTGATTTGGGTGTGGCTCTGCCACACCTTTATTTTTTGCCAGTCCTTCCAACAACTTTTCCTTGCCGTCAATATGCATTCCTTCAATCAAAAGTGCCGCCGCATCTGCCATTTGCGGTTGGAAAACGCCCATCTTCCAAAGTTCTGTCATGGTCTGGTTCTGGGCAATTCGATTGTAAGGATTACTCTTTTCCGCGCTGATTGCCACATCCAGTTCGATGGGTCGACCATCCTCCTTCATGGCATGGTTGGAAAACCGAACATAACTGCGACTTCCGTCAAAGCCGTCCACCCGATAGGTTCTGGGTTGGTCATAAAACTGTTTCATCAGTTCAAGACAAAGAGAAACAACCTCTTTGTAGGCATTGTACCCCTCCGCAATCAAGTCACGGCTGAGTTTTTCTCCTGCCTGCTGAAGCGCCACAATGGCAGAATATGCAGTAACACCACCATAGGTTCCTCCTTGCTGGAAGTCACGGTTTCCTGCAATTTCCTTTAGTTCCTCAATCTTGTTCTGGCGATGCTGAATGATAAAACTATGAAGGGGTTTTGCCTGCAGTTCCCGAATATTCTCCTCTCCTACCGAACCTGCCACGTGGATGATGTCCTTGGACAAATCCGAAAGTTCGTATTCGTTCAACCCTCCGTTATCCTTAATCATAAACCGCGTCTTGCCCGCAATCATAGCGTTTCGGCTTATGAGGGCATCCATCTTATCAATATAAAGTTGGGGGCTTTTGATGATATCCACCAAACCAAATCCTACGGGACTGTCCTCGTCGGGGTACATGACATCCAACACAAAGGGATACTTGCCGTGGGCATAGATTCCCTCCTCGCTCCGATCCTCCGAGGCATCTAAAATTTGACTGCCGCAGAACTTAATCAGTTCCAAGGTCTGCTTGTCTCCCCTTTGCTTTTTGTAGTAGCAGTCCACCACCAGCACCTTGTTTTTGGTAATATCCTGCGTGGTGGTATTCTGCATATCGTCATAAGTCTGAATCTCCATGGCGGTATCACCGCTGATTTGGTCTTTCAGGTGAGGATACTGATGTTGCAGTTCCGTCACATCACAAAGGGCGGTGAGGAAGAGAAACCGACTTTCCTGAATGTCGGTAATTCCCGGTTCCCAGAACAGATTCAACAAGTCAATCTTTCGGATATCAATCTCTCCCAATCCGCCGCGCAACCGAGGGTTGAAGAATACCCCGTAACAGGCGGCACCATTTTTCAACTTATACCACCATGCACGACTGTAGGTACGACGAAAGTTACACAAATCCAACTGAATGGGAAGAATCTTGGTAAAGGTTTCGGCAATTTCCCGATCCTTCTCCTCCCGCTCCAGAATATTGGGGGATGGGTAGTTGTCAATGGCATCTGCATGCTTATTGGCAATGGCATTGAACAGATATGGTGTGGTGGGAGATTGCATCTCCTCGGTCTGCTCGCTTTGATAGCGAGACTTGAACCATCGATTGTTCTCGATAATCCGATGATCAAACTGCTTTTTGTGTTCCTTGTAACGGAGAAACTCCTCCGTTACCAAGGAGAAAAACTCCTGAGATATCTTTCCGCTATAGTTACTTTGTTTCATTTTTGATTCCTTCCTTTCCTATTTAATAAATTCCCGATTGGGAATCTTCCGCTTTCTTTTCCAATGCATCCACACGGTTCAAGAGAGAACTGATGCCCGATTGCAAATCGGCTAAAACTCGATTGGTATCCACGCCGTTGATCAGCACGCGATTTCCCGACAACCACAACTCTCCCGAATCTTCCCAGAAGTTAATGTGTGGCGCATAACCTACCAAACCCATCATGGCGTGCCCTTCATCTTTTTGAACCTTAAAAGAACCATTGGTATAAACCACGCCGTTGATGGTGGTACTATCCTCTCCGTTTCCTGCGCCTAAAACCAAGTAGGCAGAACCATCATCTCCCACCGACATGCCAACTTTCTGCAGACGATTTTGTTCCTTATCCTGCATAATCTTAATACCTGTCCGATCCATCTGGGCAAAAACGCCTCCCACCTTCTCTTGATATGCAAGACTTCCTGTTCCGATTACGTTTGAGGCATAGATATTGGAACTTTCTACCTGTCCGGAAAAAACGGCATTCCCCTCGCTGTTGATAGAAACCGTCGGTTGTCCTGCCTGGTTGCAAAGAATAAAATGGAACTTTCCGCTTTTCTTGTCATAAGAGGCAAGGAATCGATCATAGTTTTTATCACGAATCACAATCTCCGAGCCCGAAATCTCCAACTGATTTCCTCCATCCGACACCGACACCTTCTCGGTGTCCACGTTTCCTGCCACCAACTTGTCCGCAGAGAGGGCACCGATCTGGGCGTTTTGTATGAACGCGGTGGTGGTGTCAATATTCTCTGCCTTGACACTTCCTGCCTCAATCACGTTTCCTGCATCCAGATTGTGAAACAGATAGGTCAGTTCATCAATCAGGGCAGTCCCCCACTCTTTGAGTTTTTTGATATCCGCTTGGGTATCTCCTGTCAAATTCGGGGGAATGGGTGTTGTTACATTTGGCATACTTGTTTCCTCCTTGTTTTTTGATTTTGTGCTTTCATTATATTGGTTTTTTAGTGTCATGGAGTGCCATCCTGCTTTGTATGTTACATTTCTGTATAAAATAAAGGAAATTTCTTGACTTTTACCCCCTTTGGGTTTATAACAAAAGAAAAAAGACTTTACCTGTTTTACCTTGTAAATACACGGGGCTCCGCCCCTCATTATGCGGAAAGAAAGGATTGGTGACCGATGGGAAAATTACTGAAACTTCTCCCTAAAAAATACCGCTGGCTTGTGCTGGCAACCCTGATTTTTTCACTGGGTGAAGTCCTGATGGAAACCATGATGCCCAAGGTCATTTCCGAAATCCTGAACGAGAGTGTCGGTGCCCGGGAACTGGCACAAACCATTCTGGCAGGATGGAGAATTGTCCTGATGGCAGTCTTCTCCTTAGGCTTTGGATTCTTGACCGCCATCACCGCCTCGAAATCCGGCATGGCCTTTTCCAAAGAGGTTCGCAAAGCCTTGTTCCATCGGGTGCAAACCTTCTCCTTTTCCAACATTGACCGCTTGGGAACTTCTTCCATTATCACCAGAATGACCAACGACATCTCCCATGTACAGATGGCATTTATGTTTATCATTCGATTCATCTCTCGGTCTTTCTTTATGGTGGTTTCCGCCACCTGTATGGCACTTACCATCAACAAAAGTCTTTCTCTTGTCTTTGTTGGTATCATTCCGGTACTTACCACCTTTATGTTTTTTATCCTTAAAAATGCCAGACCCCGATTCCGCGAAATGCTGACCCGATTCGATAAGTTAAACGGCAGAATGCAGGAAAACCTCATTGGCATTCGGGTAGTCAAGGCTTTCGTGCGGGACGATTGGGAAAAAGACCACTTTAACGAAGCCGCAGAAAATGTGCGAAACGCTCAGGTTCACGCAGAACGACTGATGATTCTCAACGGTCCCTTTATGCAGTTGATGGTTTACGCCTGCACCCTTTTGATTTTGTGGTTCGGCGGAAAAATGATTGTGTTTGGGGATATGCTCCCCGGTGACCTGACCAGTTTCTTAATCTATGTAAACCAGATTTTAAACTCCGTTTCCATGTTGATGCATGGTTTTAACTTTATGGCCATTTCCCGCGCATCCGTCAGCAGAATCAACGAGGTATTGGACGAAGAACCCGATATCCCCGATGCAGGATGCGAGGATTACAAAGTTGAGGACGGAAGCATTCAATTTAAAGACGTTTCTTTCAGTTACAGCAACAACCCCGACAACTGTTCCCTCTCTCACATTGACCTGACCATTGAATCCGGTGAGACGGTAGGTATTATCGGCGGTACCGGTAGTGCCAAATCCAGTCTTGTTCAGTTGATTCCGAGACTCTACGAAGTTACCTCGGGTGAGGTTTTGGTTGGAGGCAGGGATGTGCGGGACTACAAACAAAAGAACCTTCGGGATGAGGTTGCCATGGTTCTGCAGAACAACGTTCTTTTCAGCGGAACCATTTTGGAAAACCTCCGTTGGGGAAACCGCTCCGCTACCCAAGAGGAAATTGTTGCCGCCTGCAAAGCGGCACAGGCCCATGACTTTATTATGGGATTCCGTGACGGCTACGACACCTTGCTGGGTCAAGGCGGTGTGAACGTTTCCGGTGGACAGAAACAACGGCTTTGTATTGCACGGGCTCTTTTGAAAAAGCCTAAGATTGTTATTTTAGACGACAGTACCAGTGCGGTGGATACAGCCACCGACAGTAAGATTCGGGAGGCTTTCCGCAGAGAGTTGACGGATACCACCACCATTATCATTGCACAACGAATTTCTTCCGTGAAAGATGCAGATAAGATTATCGTAATGGAAAACGGGCAGATTCACGCCGTTGGCAATCACCAAGAACTGCTTGAGTCCTGCGAAATCTATCGGGAAGTATATGAATCCCAGAAAAAGGGGGTGGCCTAAATGCCTCCACCACGGACAGCACACCAAAAACCGAAAAGCGCCAAGAAGACCTTTGGTCGGATTTTCCGATACCTTTCCTTGTATCGGGCAAGAATCTTCCTTGTTGTCTTTTTGGTCATCCTCAGTTCCGGCGCCACAGTTGCCGGTCAGTACTTCATCAAACCCATTATTGATGATTGTGTCATGCCATGGCTGGGAAATGACAACCCTGACTTCTCCCTTTTCTTGCGAACCATCCTTTTGATTGGCTTCATTTATTTGGTGGGAGTTATCAGCACCTACGCCTACAACCGTATTATGGTTACTGTGGCGGCAGATACCCTCTGCATGATGCGAAAAGATATGTGCTCTCATATGCAAAAACTTCCTATTCGCTACTTTGATACCCGTACCAACGGTGAAATCATGAGCCGATACACCAACGACATCGATACGTTGCGCCATATGTTGAGCCAGACCATTCCCAGTTTTATCAACTCCATCATTTCCTTGGTGGGAACCATTACCATGATGCTGATTTTAAGTGCACCTTTAACGCTCTTGGTAATTCTTTTGGGACTTGATAATATTTGGGTTACCAAACTGATTACCAAGCGCAGTTCTGTTTCCTATCGAGAACAGCAAAAGGCACTGGGTTCCATCAATGGTTATGTGGAAGAACTGATTGAAGGTCAGAAAGTGGTTAAGGTATTCTGCCACGAAGAGGACAGCAAGCAAGACTTTGATGAACTCAATGACCAACTCTGTAATGCCGCAACCAGAGCAAATACTTTTGCCAGCATCCTGAACCCCATCTTGGGAAACCTGAACCATATCCACTATGCCATCACGGTTATTGTGGGCGTTGTTCTGGCAATCTACAGCGAGGAAAAGAATCTTGGCATTTTTGCCATCGGGCTCGGCTCTCTTCTTGCTTTTCTTCAGTACGCCCGTTCCTTTGCAAACCCCATCAGCCAGATTTCTCAGCAGTTTAATGTTCTCTTAAACGCCTTGGCCGGCGCCGAGAGAATCTTCGCCCTGATGGATGAGGAACCGGAAGCGGACGATGGCTATGTCACCTTGGTTAACACCAAAACCGCTCCCGATGGCACTATCACAGAAACACCGGAACGTACCGGTCAATGGGCATGGAAGCATCCCCACCACGACGGAACCATCACCTATACTCCGGTACGGGGCGAAGTTACCTTCGAGGATGTAGATTTTGGATATACTCCTGAATCCACCGTCTTGAAGAAT
>JAZRCD010000123.1:0-5418 GCA_045635425.1 Ructibacterium sp.
TCGTCCACCGCAACCTTGTCTGCGAAAATAGCCGCCTCGGTCAGGATTCTGCTCTCGTCAATCTGCTTGTCTGCCAGAACTTCCTGAATTCTGCCACGCAAACGTTCCCGATAAGCTTCTACCGATGCAGGAGATTTTTCCTCAATCTGTGCCACCTGCTCCAGCAATGCATTCAGGTGCTGACGAAGATTTTCTTCCAATCTGGCACCCTCTTCTTTCCGCATCGCCACAAACTCAGCAAGGGCCTTTTGGAAAGCATCGTTCACAATCCGAAGAAGTTGTTCCTCGTCAAGTTCTTCCTGCTTCACACGGAAGATATCATGAAGCCGAATCATGGAGGACATGGTCAAGTCATCCTCCAGACCATACTCCTTCAACTCACGAAGGGCATTTAAATACCCCTCTGCCACAGGTTTGTCCAAAGCAATGGTAGTATCTCCCGCATCCTCACGTTCCAGACTCAAGAGAACCTCTACCTTACCTCTTGCAATGGAGGAAACCGCAAGACTCCGAAGATACTCCTCCAAAAAGTTATATCGTCTTGGGGTCTTGACCGTAATATCACTGTATCGATGGTTCACTGACTTAATCTGAACCTGAACCGAAAACCCCTCTAAGACTTCCTCACACCGACCAAAACCGGTCATACTCTTTAACATTGGACATCCCTCTTTATCCTATTTCATTGAATCAGTTTATTGTAGCACAAAATTCCAAAAAAAGCAATCCTTTTTTCAGTTTTTTTAGAGAAAAACAGACGGGCAAATCTGTCCGTCTGTTTTGGATTCTCCTTACCTTTCATACTCCACTTCCATCAACATAAGTCCCTTTGCCGGCATGGTCTCTCCTGCCATACTCCGATTCCTTGCTGCAAGAAGTTCAGTCATGCTCTCGGGAGTTCGTTTCCCGCGCCCTACCTCGCAAAGCGTTCCTACCAAAATCCGCACCATATGATGAAGGAATCCGCTTCCCCGAACCGTGAACCGAAGTTCATTGGGAAACGCTTCTATTTCCAGTTGGTGCAATGTTCTTACCGTGGATTTTTTCATTTTGGGATTGGCGCAGAAACTTGCGAAATCGTGGCGTCCCAAAAGAAATTTTGCCGCCTTTTTCATATCCTCGATGCAGAGTTTCTCCGTATACTCCGCCATAAACTTTCGTTCCAGCACCTGTGGAGTTTTCCCCATCTTCAACCGATACTGATAGGTCTTGCCGGTGGCGTTGAGTCGACTGTGAAACCGAAGGGGCATTTCGGTTACAGAAATCACACCGATATCCTCCGGAAGATAAGTATTCAAATAATCCATCAATTCCTCTTCCTTAGGTTCTGTTCTGAGATAACAGTTTGCCACCTGACCAAACGCATGGGTTCCGCCATCGGTTCGTCCCGCTCCGTGCACCTCCACAGGTGCACCATCCATACGGCTCAAAACCGTCTCCAATTTTTCCTGAATGGTCTCCTTGGTGTTTCCTTGTTTCTGCCAACCATGATACCTTGTTCCTTCATACTGCAAAATCAGTTTGTAATTCTTCACGATACCACTCCTATCCGACCCCAACGTTTAGTATCTTTCTGTTATATTCCCTGTATTCATCAGGGCTCATCACCTGTAAAAAATCCAATTCTCGTTCCAGTTTTTCCAAAATTTGAGGCGTCTCATCCTCAGATCCCAAATCCACTACAATCAAAGGATCATAAATATTCTCCCACTCCATCACACGAACCAATCCCTCAACCCGATCCTGACAATCCTTCAACGCCAGAATTCGATAGGTTTGTATATCCTTACATTTGCGTCGTCGTCCGGAACAGATCCACGCCACCATCATCTGCACCGCTCCATATGCGACAAAAAAGGAAAGGAGAATCACATATACAGCCTCCACAAAAACACCCCTTTGCAAACAAGATTACTATAAGATATGCAAAGGGGGAATTTTCGTTCAGATTTTAAAGTATTCAAAGAGAGAGCCGAAATCAACGCCACCAATACTGCAGTTTTTGTACTTGGCACAAAGATCACGGTTTGCCTCCTGCAGAACATGGGTGGTCACGCCACAGGTATGAGAAACATAGGTCTCCATACATGCCGCCAGATGGTCACAACCCCGAATTACCTTGCCATCCACAGGGGAGAAGTCATCACGATTGTAAGAATCATTGATTTCCTCGCAGGTAACCCATGCCACCTTACCATCCTTGATAATTTTGGTCTCGAACTCGTCCTGGGTATAGTAGGAAATCTGGTCCTTCCAATCCTCAGGAATCAGGGGATAGAGTATACTCTCCATCTGTTCCTGCTCAATTTCTTTGATGAGTTCGTCCAAACCTTCCACCGAATTCTTCACGGGAGACACAATATCACGGGTAAGAACCTCGGGGATATCGTGGAAAAGACCTGCTAAGAAGTTGTTCTTGGCACGTTCTTCACAAGCACCCATCTCGCAAGAGCAAAAATACGCCAACACACCTACAATCAACATATGTCCGATCACCGATGTGCTTGGAATTCTGGGGGAACGGGACCACCGTTGCTGGAATCGAAGTTCCCCTAACAAGTCCGCAAACCCTTGATAATTCTTGTTCCGCAAGAAAGTCTTGAAACAGGGAAGTTTTTCCAGTTCACGAAGTTTACTGTCGATTTCGAACTTGGTCTTTTCAATACCATAGTAGTTCCGACACATATCGTAGATGATATCAAACTCCCATTTGGTTGCCAAGTAATGGGCAGACTCCAATACCTTCTTTTCCTTGGCACTATACTCGTCTTCGGTAAAGTAACGTTCAAACCGCTCTGCAAAACCACCGGGGATGGATTGCAGTTCCGGAAGCATCTCCTGTACCGCCCAGCGGTTCAATTCCGCACCCTTCTCCTCCATCAATCGATGGAAGATGGGAGGCTTAATATCGGTAAGCACCAACCGATGCAGGAATTCAAAGATTCCGCCCTCAATTAACTTAATCCAATCAAGGTCTTTTTCAAGTTTTCCGAGAACATAGGCACAAATCATCTTGTGGGACTGCTTGTCCAGTTCGCTGAATCCCCTTGAGGGACGAATATGGTCATTCCACCGCTCAATGGATGCGGCCTCGAAGATTAACTCCATCAATGATTTTCGTAACATAGTAACACTTCCTTTTTCATCTTTTTCTCCTTACCATCATTCTGGTGATAAAGAGAAGATGTCTTTTGATTATACCACAAATTCCCTGCAATTGCAACAAAAAAGAACCGAGGCAAAACAATTGCCCCGATTCTCTTTTATACTGCTATTGCATATACGCTTAGCCGTTCTTCTTCAGCGGCTTTCGAAGAATAGCACCGATTCCCATAATAACTGCAAAAACAATCAGGTAGAACAGAACCGGGAAAGCAAACTTACCCTCTGCGCGAGCCGCCAAATAAGGCGTAATACCATGGGCATAAACCGCCGCAAATACCATAAAGAGACATGCCAAAATAGAAACGGCAGGCAGAACAAAGCGCTTGAACACGCCCTCTTCCTTCTCCTTTATCATCCACATAATGAAAATCGGAATGTACATAGCATAAATAGTGATAATGGGAAGTTCCGAAGAGTCAAAGTTGAAATATCCGAACCATCCCGAGGTCAGGTTGGCACCATAGAAATAAAGAAGCCATACACCGGAAATGAAGAGACCCCAAACAGATGAGTTGGTTGCCATATTCGTTGCCCGATCAATCTGTCCGAACAATTTGGGTGCAGGACCCTCCTCCCGCGCCGCAATTGCATACATACCTCGGGTTACACCTACCATCAAACCATTCAAGGTACCAAGGCAGGAAAAGACAATACAAACATTTAAAAGCGTTCCTCCAACATTACCAAAGATATTATTGAACGCCTGCGTAGCACCCACCTGAATCAGAACATCACTGGTAGCACCACCTGCAACTCCGACAAAGTAGAATACATAAGCGGCAACAACCACCAAAGAACCAACTACCAATGCAATAGGCAGGTTTTTCTTGGGGTTTTTCAACTCCGCATTGATGGAGGTTGCTACAATCCATCCCTCATAAGCAAATACCGTTGCAACCATAGCCGCAAAAAGGCCGCTGCTGGAAGATCCTCCTACCGCAACACCAATCACATCAAAGTTTGCGCTCAGGGTTCCGTTAACGCTTCCTGCAATGGTTCCAACAATTGCCATCAATGTAATGGGAATCAACTTAACCACTGTGACAGTAATCTGAAACTTACCGGCAAGTTTGGGAGATAAGGCATTGATGGTATAAGATGAAATCAGGAAAAATCCTGCCATAGCCAGAACCTCAGGACTTGCCAAATCCCAACCGAAAAGAACACCAAAATATCTTGCAGATACCCAAGCGAGTACCGAAGTCATACCGGGGTAATAAATATTTACCAAAAACCATGCAAGATAGTATGCAAATCCATCTCCGCAGGTTGCTTCCGCATAGTCAACCACGCCGCTGATTTTCTCGTACTTGGTTGCCATAGACGCAAACTGAAGAGAACAGATAATCATCAAAAGGCCGGAAATTACCCAAGCGGCAATACCTAACCCCATATTTCCACCGGTGGCCGCTAACACGTTCTGCGCTTTGAAGAAAACCCCCGATCCGATTACCGTGCCGACTACCATACATATAGCCATGGGCAACCCATATTTTTGTTCCAGTTTTTCCATAACAACTCTCCTCCAACTCTCAATATACATTTATATTTTCTGCTATTTTAACATAGTAATATAAATATGTAAAGGGATTTCTGTAAATTATCTTCTTCCTGCTATCATTCATAAAAACAACACGAAAATCAAACGATTTCCGAACATAATGCACCAATTTTTCATTTGTCATGAATTGTTTATAAATTGTTTATAATTTGTTTATATAATTTTAATATAATCCAATTATAACGATATATAGGTAGTTATTTGGAGCATTTGAATGATTTGTGTCAGATTTTATTTGATCTTGTTATTGGATGTATGTTTTGACACTTTCAACAAGGGGTTATTTATGAAGATTATTATATACTTAAACTATATATTCTCTCTTTTTTTCACCATTTGTTATGCTTATCAGTTTCTGTACGTCTTTGTGGGTTTGCTGAAGCGCCCCAAGGAATTTCAGACAGATGTATATCATCGATATGCAATCATTATTTCTGCACGTAACGAAGAAACTGTTATCGCACAGCTGATTGAGAGCATTAAAAATCAAAACTATCCCGCCGATATGTTGGATACTTTTGTCATTGCCGACAATTGTACCGATGCTACTGCGCAGGTTGCACGGGAGGCAGGAGCCATTGTATATGAAAGATTCAATACCGAATTGGTAGGCAAAGGCTATGCTTTGGATTGGATGTTCAATATCATCAAGGAAGAGTATGCAGATGAAAACTATGACGGATACATGGTCT
>JAZRCD010000124.1:0-4649 GCA_045635425.1 Ructibacterium sp.
ATCGGGCATAAAGTCAACCCACATATAATGCATATGTCTGTCGTCAGTTACTTCTGCACCGTGATTTGAACCAAGAGGAATATGAATGATTGCATCACCCTTCATATTGTACTTGCCATCATCAATCATAACTTCCATATCGTTCTCTGCAAAACTGTAGAAGAACTGGTCAAGCATAGGATGTGCATGAGGTCTTACGAGGTCATATCCGTAAGATTCAACAGAACCGATAGTAAATCTCGGAATAATCTCATGAGGAATCATCATTCTGCTGATTGTCTTTTCGCTCTTATTGGGGTCAATGTACTGGATAGAATCCTGATAAGGTACAACAACAGGGAATTCTGTTTTGTATTCTTTTAAATCAGCCTCGTCACCATCTTCCTCATCCCACTGAATTTCAAGAATGCGAGTATCAGCTACTGCTTTAACAACAAGGTCTTTTTTAGGATCTGAAACAAATGTTGTTCTGCCATCAAATTTATACTCTTTGCCGTCAGTTGTAAAAACTGCATCACCTTCAAGGAGGATAAGAATGTGATAATAACCAACATTCGCCTCGAATGTAAGACTGTCACCTGATACAATCTTGTGATGAACAGGTCTTGCACCATTGATTTCCCCTTTGCAGAGTTCTACCGAATGAGTTCCTTCTTTTTTTGTGTCTACATACTGAAAATTAACTTGTTCTGCCATTTTTAATTACTCCTTTATATTATTAATTTTATTTCCATTTACTGATGTTACTCTATCCACAACAAGCTGTCTGAATTCCGGTGAAAGCATTGCAAAAAATGCTGTAAATCCAGTTACCCTTACAACAAGATCAGGATACTTAAACGGGTCTTTATGAGCCTCTAAAATCTTATTGGCATCAATGATATTTATGTTAAGAAGAGTGTTTCCTGTGTTCATAATCGTGCGAATCATATCTGCCATTTTATCAATACCCTCTTCATCATTCACGATACCGGGGTCAAATTCAAGCTGAACCGGTGCACAGTTTCCATATCCCGGCTGAATCGCACCAATTGAATTACACATTGCTGATACTGCGCCGTCTTTTCTGAATCCACCATTAGGATTAGCTCCATGATTGATTGCTTCATATGCTTTTCTTCCGTTTGGAGTAGCTGCTACTGTTTTTCCAAGTCCTATTGTATTTGACCATGAGAAAAATCCGGGTATAAAATTAATTCCGGGATGCTGATTATTAAGGTCACGGACAAGAATTGTGTAAATATCGCTAACTTTCTTTGCCCACACATCGCCAAGAGTCTCTCCGCCACAGTAACGCTCACTATGCTGCATCAACTGACGAATATATTCACCATCTTTATCCTCATAGTTATTTTTCATATGCTCTGTAAGCTCTTCAAAAGTAATTTTACCTTCTTTTTCAATTCTTTGCTCAAGAGCCGCAAAGCTATCTGCTACAACTGCTATACCACTGCCGTCAACACACATATTATAGTAGTTAGCACCGCCATCGGTTATATTAACACCTTTTTCAATCAAGCCATGCTGGAACAAGTTCAAAATAAGTTCAGGCTGTGTTTTTGACTGGTATTTAAGATGATGCATAATTCCGTTTCCTGTCGCATCAACAGCAATCTTAAGATGCTTCTGATAGATTTCCCAAAGCTTATTTACAGACTTTTCTTCGGACTCTTCCATCATTTCGTAATATGCAACTTCAAACGTTTTAAGAAGATTAATTTTAATAGTGTCATTCATTGTATATTCCATACCGGGCATACACATCCAATGACATCCTGCTGCAACTCTTTTTCTTGCAAGTTCAAGTGGATATCCACACTTCATAAAGCCCTCTGCCAATGCTGTATCCGAAGAATATCTTGGCCATCCCTGTTTATTCTTGAAGAGATATGCAACCGATTTTTTGAAAAACTCTTCATCCAAATTATCATGAACTCGAATCGTAAGATTGCAAGCAATATTTATTTTATCTGCTGCATCAAGGCATAGATAAGAAATCTTTGATGTCATATCCTTGCCATTCGCATCAGGTCCTCCAAGCTGAAAATATCTGCTGTCCTGAAGGAACAGACAAGCGAGGTAGAATACCGCTTCATCATCGGTCAAAATTCCTTCTTTTATATCTTTTTCATAGTATGGACGAAGCATTTCATCAAGCTGACCGCCTGCACTTCCTCTGTTATATGTACGGGAAAGCATACTGAACCAACACATCCACTGAATTGCTTCTTTAAAGGTTTCCGGAGGAGCAGTTGCGATTTTTTTATTCATTTTTGACATTTCATAAAGATTTTCTTTAAGTTCAGGATTGTTTTCCTTATCTCCAAGTTCTTTAATCTCGTCTGCCATTCTGTTTAAAAAGCGGATAATTGCTTCTACTACTGCAATCTCACTATCATAAAATTCATAATGTGTTTCATCATGCAGTTCCCTATGTGTCTTAAGCTTGTCAAGGATACCTCCCCAACCAAGATCAAAACCAATCTGTAAATCAGGTGTAAAATGATGACAGTTATCAATACCTGAAATTACATTATATTTGTCAAAAAGTTTCTGCAGTTCATCATATGGATAAGCCGGATTCCACTTTTTATCAACCGGTCTCAATCTTTCCAAAAACAGAAACCCCTTACCAACAAACGCGTCTAACGGATCGCAATACAATGGGTGCTGATCCAGTATAGAACAATAATTTTCAGTCCATGCTTTATAACCATAAATAGAGCCATTTTCATGATTTGGTTTTAACTTATAGTTAAATTCATTCTGTACAATCAAGCCATAATCATCTTCATTGGCTCCGCCATTTCTGGCTTTTTCTTCAGTTTGTGCCACTTTTCTTTTACGAAGTAAGGCAATTCTCTCATCATAAGTAAACTTTTTATCTGCTTCAAACTGATTTATAAATTTAATTTCACTCATAATAATATCTCCTTTAAAGATTACACTCCGCTGTAGGCAGAAAATCCTCCGTCTACAGGCACTACAACACCATTTACAAAAGTTGAGCCTTCAGATAACAGCCACAGCAATGTACCTCTTAATTCTTCTGGCGTTCCAAAACGATTCATTGGAGTGCTGTTAATTATCTTTTGTGAACGTTCTGTGTAGTTTCCGTTCTCATCAATAAGCAACGCTTTATTTTGATTCGTCAAGAAAAATCCGGGAGCTATTGCATTTACCCTTATTCCTACTTTGGAAAAATGAACTGCAAGCCACTGTGTAAAGTTTGATATTGCTGCTTTAGCACCGCTATATGCAGGTATTCTTGTTAATGGGCAAAAAGCATTCATAGATGAAACATTTATAATACATGCATCTTCTGCTTCAATTAAGTCTGGTGCAAAAACTTGTGTTGGTAATAATGTGCCAAGGAAATTAAGATTAAAAACAAATTCAATTCCTTTTGGGTCAAGGTCAAAGAACGTCTTTATTTCTTCGCAATTTTCATCGCCTATCTCATAATAATCCTTTGTAGTTGTTCCCTTGGGATTATTTCCTCCTGCACCATTTAGCAATATATCAATTTTTCCAAACTTTTCATTGATAATCTTCTTTGCATTAACTAGGCTTTCTTTTTCGAGCACATTTGTTGATATTGCAATTGCTTCTCCACCATCGCTAACTATTTCATCTGCAACTTTTTGTGCGGCTTCGCCATTCAAATCAAGCACCGCAACCTTTGAACCGCATTTTGCAATTACTTTTGCAAAATCAGAACACAAAATGCCGCCGCCACCGGTAACTACCGCAACTTTATCTTTCAAATCAATTTCAAAAGGTAATTTCATTGTTTTTCACCCCTATCCAAAGCTTCCCAGATGCCATTGATGTAAACAGCGCCCAAAGCTCTATCAAACAATCCATAACCCGGTCTTCCGGTTTCTCCCCAAATCATTCTTCCGTGATCCGGACGAATATATCCATCAAAACCATTATCGTGATATGCTTTAATAATTGCGTAAATGTCGAGTGAACCACATTCTGTCTTATGTGCTGCTTCTTCAAAGCATTTTTCGCCTGTAATCTTGATATTTCTGATATGTGCAAAATGTATTCTGTCGCAAAACTTATTAACCATATCCACAATATCATTTTCAGGATCAACACCAAGTGAACCGCTGCAAAGTGTCAGTCCATTGTATTTGCTATCATACAATTTCAAAAATCTTTCAAGATTTTTAGCATTAGTTATAATTCTTGGTAATCCAAAAATACTCCACGGTGGATCATCCGGGTGAATTGCCATTTTGATTTCAACCTCTTCGGCAACCTTTATAACTTTATCCAAGAAGTATTTTAAGTTATTCCATAGATCTTCTTCTGTTATGGATTGATATTTTGTCAAAAGGTCTTTCATTCCCTGCTTTGTATAACTTGCATCCCAACCCGGCAAAGCCAAATCTCCGGTTAACGGATTCATATCGTGTACTGTTTCTTCACGATATATAAGTGCACGAGAACCATCCGGCAGTTCAAAATCAAGGTCTGAACGAGTCCAGTCAAAAACCGGCATAAAGTTGTAGCATACACAATCAACACCTGCCTGAGCAAGGTTTCTTAGTGTCTGACAATAATTTTCGATATATTTATCTCTGTTACCATCACCTGTTTTAATATCTTCATGTACAGGTACACTTTCGATAACA
>JAZRCD010000125.1:0-1526 GCA_045635425.1 Ructibacterium sp.
CACTTTGCATCGGTAATGTTCGCAGACTTTACGGTAAGAGGATGCTTCAGAGAGGTGGGCTTCGTCTATGATAATCAGAGAGGGGGAATCTTCGGAAAGATGTCTTGCTTCTGTGAAGACAGATTCCACACGAACTTTTTCGGTGTAGATTCCCAATTGAGACAGTAATTCGATATGCTGTTTTATTAGATGGTTTCGGTGGGCTAATACCAACACGTTCCCCCGTGCCTTTTCAATCATCTTTGCCATGATGTAGGATTTTCCGGATCGGCAAGGGAGTACGCAACATACTCCCTTTGCTCCGGACATAAAGGCGATTGCGGCGCTATCGTAGATCTCCTGTTGGTACGGTCTTAGTTGAACTCCCATTTAGAAATCAAAGGGAAGATCCACCGGTGGGACTTCTTCAAAGCCTGATGCCGTAGGTTCCTTCCAAGGGGAAAGTTTTTCCTGACGGTCTTTGTTTAACAGATAGGCCACCTTTGCACGAGGCGTTCCTTCGTATTCTTCGTGGACAATCTTCGCTGCACCAACCTTGCCCTTCCAAGTATTCAGAGCGAAATTCCCAAGAGGAATGCCGAAACTATTCCAGAACTCACCCAACTTCTGGTTGGTTTTCTTCACGTCATCCTTCTTCAGAACCAGGTAGTACCACAGTTTTGCGGTATGACCGGAAACCTCAAGGGTAACCTCAATCATATCGTTCCCGGAGTTACTTACCTTTTCGATGGCATCCACAATGCGGACTCTGTAATCTCCAACAGGGATGGGTTTAAAGGACTTTTCTTCGTAGTCGTTTGCGTTGAAATTCCAGTTTACCATAGTTATTTACCTCCAAAAATATCTTCGGGTTTACAATTTTTTCTGCAAGAAATCTGGTCTTTTACCATGAGCGTATCTCTTTGCTCGGTTATGTAATACCAATGCTTGTTTCCGTCCTTGTCTGTGGCGGTTGCTACATAGGCAATGACGTTACACAGGCCGCATACCTGCTGCTTGATTTTTGCTGGAAGCATAGGAGAGAATCTTGTTTTAATCTCTCCGGTTGGAGATGTGATTTCCTCCGAATCTTCCCAGCAATTGAAGATGACGTTGGTTCCACAGTGGGCAGCACTTCTTGCAAGGGCTTTTACCTTTGTGTATACCAGCATATAAGCTTGTCTGATATCTGAGAAGGTTTTGTTTTCTCGGCATTCTACGATGAACCCATCGATAAGGTCTGTAAGACAGTCCACGATGATGGTGTCATAGTGTTTGCTTTGGGTAGCCTCCTCAAAGTAGTTGAGAAAATCTTTGAAGGTTGCAACCTCCTGTACCGTTAAATTCTTTCTTTCAAAGTTATTCAATACCACCGCGGAGTTGTCGCTGGAAAGCAATAACGTCTTCCCAGGAACTAAAGTCGCGTTGACTGTTTTACCTCCGCCAGGCGGTGCAAAAATGATTGCTGTTGCCATTGATCGCCATTTCTCCTTTCAATATTCGCTATATGCGAATTCTATTGGTAAAAAAAATTAGAGCTCACCTCT
>JAZRCD010000126.1:0-3871 GCA_045635425.1 Ructibacterium sp.
CAGAATATTTTCGATATAAAGAATTCCAACCGAAGAGATTTTCGGTTCTAGTACAGTCGTACTTGAAAAATTGCGATCTTTGCCCAAAACATTACCGCCGAAAGCCAGTTATGTACACAAAGTACACGCCTGACTTTCGGCGTCTCATTTTGAACAAATCTCATCAATTTTTCTGTGCACTACCGAGCGGGAAAGACTCCCTATATAAAATAAAAAAATCGCCATATGGCGGTTTTTATTTTTGTTGATATGGTGTTTTTATATCGGTCAAACCTAATATATAATCGGTAGAGGTCCGATAGAATTTTGCAAGTTGAATTAAGGCGTCAAGAGGTAATTGTCTCTGTTCGTTTTCATATTGGGAATAAGTATTCTGTTTAATATGCAAGTATTCTGCAATATCTTTTTGTTTAATATCTAAATCTTCTCTTAAGTCTTTCAATCTCATAGTAACACCACCCTGATAGGTATTATATGAAATCTCACACTGAGATATTGACATATATCTCAAAATGTGATAAACTGTAGAAAATATCTTTTAGGAGGAAATTTATTATGAAAAAAATCTTAAGTCTTATTTTAGTGGTGAGCGTCGCAATTGCTCTTGTTGCTTGTGGAGGAAAGACTGCAAGTTCGGACATGGAACAGGTAGAGAATAATGCAGTAGTCGTTGAAAAAGGAGAGGAGAATGTTTCTGTTGAGGGAAACGAAGGCGCAGAGGTGACTGGTGCTGAAGAAGAGGAAAAGGTGGAATGGAAAGAATTTTTGGAGGAGTATGAAGCGTGGGTTGATGATTATATTGAAATTACAAAGAAATACAAGAATAACCCTTCAGATGTGAGTATCTTGTCTGATTATACAACAATGATGACAGAAATGGCAGATTGGACAACAAAAACCGAAGATATGGAGAAGGAATTAGAGGAAGCTTCTCCTGATGAACTGGTTGAATATTCTGCAGAGCTTGTGAGAATTGCGGCAAAGCTTGCTGATGTAGCATATTAGTATTCCAAAAAATGGGAGAGGATTTTAATGAGAAGTAAAACACTATTTGTTTCAAATCTTTTAGCATCAATCTATGCCGGTTATTTGGTATGGGTTTTTGGTGGAACCATATTAGAACTTGGAGGAATGGAATACATAGAATATTGTCAACAGACTTTTAGTGCATTATTTACGCTGGTGGGGTTAGGGCTTGAGTCCTTATATCTTGTCTATGTCATTGTTATTTTATTGGTGGCGCATATAGTAATGTTTGTATTAGGAACCATATTCGGATGGGTCGGATTTTTACGAAAAAAGAGTGGTTGGGCAAAAGGTTCGGCTATCCTGTATCTCGTTGGCACATTGTGTTTTCCTGTTTATATTTTTTATGGACTTCCACTTACAATTATCGGGTTTGTGGGAAGTAGTAAACAGAAAAAAATTAAAAGCGAAGAAATATAAAAAATTGGGTGATCTATCTTTTGATAGTCACCCATTTTTTAAATCAGTGTTTCCTTATTTCCCAATCACGATGCTATATGCTACGCTTTGGGGAGGAAGGCTGAAGGTTGCAGCGGCACTATGGGTGCCGGAGATGGTCATACCTACCTCTAAATCTTCCAAACGATAGAGACGACGATTCATTTCATGCTTAATCTCGGTGTTCTCGCTTACAACCAAGCGGACCGCACCCTCTTCGCGGGGATTACCAACCGTTACCAACTCGCCATCGATCTCGGTGATAACACCGGAAAATGCTACGGCTTCTTCGGGCTGAACCTCAACCTCTGCATCCAATGCAGGTGTATTCACGGGAAGGTCTTGGATAATAATCTTTACTGCGGTGGTCTGTGCAGGAATGCTCATGGTCATGGCAGGGCCATACTCTACGTCCAGTTGCATGCCGGCTGTAATGAGAGCAGGATCCTCCGGGTTACCTTCGCTGTTAACCACAACAGTGTTTTCGTCAAGTTTGATTAATACATCACCACGGGTGGCGTCGGATACAAGGATGCCATCCTCAGAAACCTCGGTTACGATAACGAGACTGGGAATAACAATTTTAAAGGTGCCATCTTCGTTCTCGTTGTAGTATCCGTTAAGGATTTCTGTTACGAAAGAAAGGGGAACGTGTGTGGTGCAATCGTTTACAAGAACAGGTGCAACTTCAAGAGTGATAGGATCCCAATGTCTGACACGATAAATGTCGTTGCCGATTTCCAAGCGAATATACTTGGTGTAATCGGTTACGATAATGGACTGTTCTTCCTCAATCCACTCAACGGTAAAGCCAAGAGTTTCTGCAACAGAGCGGAGGGGGATGAGGGTAACATCGTTTTCGATGACAACAGGAACGTTATCTGCGATTGCTCCGTTGACAATGGGATGAAAGTCGCTTTCTGCAGACTCTTCGATGAGAACAGGAAGTTCTGCATCGGTGGTTTCAACGGCGGTTGCAAAAACAGAGCCGGTGGTGAGCAGGCTAAGTGCTACTACGGGAACGATAAGTTTTTTAAATGTGTTTTTCATTTTAGTAACTCCTTTTCTATGTTCATAGTTGATTGTTTTTTTGCTTTACATTTAGGTTAGACGAAAGAGATTTAAAAAAGTTCCAAATTTTTTTAAAAATTTTATTTTTTTGATTGAAAAAAGAAAAACCGCCGAAAAACGGCGGTTTTAATCTTATTCGTTTTCACCAAAGGAAAAACCTAACTGCTCAATTCCTTTATCCTCGTCCCGCATCAGGGTTCCTGCGGCAGGAATGTTCCGGCTTCGATACCGACCGTTGTCAGCGACACCATCGGTAACAAAAGCAACGGATTGTACTTTGACATTTTTCCGAACCGTCATGACCTGAACACCTTGACTGCTTCGGGTGGTCTTTTCGGGAATCTTTTCGGTGTTAACAGCCAATGCTTTGTCCGCATTATTAATCAGGAGAATATCTTTATCTTCCGGCAGATACAAAATCTTTACCAAAGGTGACTTGGTGCAGAAACCGGCAGTTAACCGCTTTCGGTTGGACTTGGTGGCATAACTGGAAAGCGGAATCTTAGCGCACTTTCCGTTCTCAAAACAGAAGAGAAGATGTCCTTTGTAGTCGCCACTTAAAATCATACCCACAATATCAGATTTCTCAGTCATGCCGATTACGTTGGGGATAAACTCACCCATTTGACTTGCTTTGCTGTCAGGGATGTCATAGGCATGAATTTTATATACATCACCATTTGCAGCAAAGAAGAGAATCTCGGCACGGTTTGTGGTTTCCTCTTCCTGAACCAGAACGTCATCGTCCTTCAAACGTTGTTCTCCGGCAGAACGGAGGGAGACCAAGGAAATCTTCTTGATATAGCCGTCACGAGTACGGAAAAGTTGCAGGTTATAATCTTCGATCATTTGGGATTCGTCGGGCACTTCAATATCCTCATCGGGGATCAAAACGGTGCGGCGGTCATTGCCGAATTTCTTTGCCGCCTCTTTTAACTGCTTTTCGATGATTTTGTTGACCTTTGCCTTGCTGTTTTGAATGGATTCCAGTTCGGCAATCTCTTCCTTCAACTTTTCGATTTCAGCAGTCCGCTTTAAGATGTAGTCCTTGTTCAGGTTACGCAGCTTGATTTCTGCCACATACTCTGCCTGAACTTCGTCAATGCCAAAGCCTTTCATCAGGTTGGGAACAACCATTGCATCTTCTTCGGTCTCCCGAACAATTTTGATGGCCTTGTCAATATCCAGAAGAATCAGTTCCAGACCTTCCAGAAGATGGAGTTTTTCTTTCTTCTTGGCAATGTCGTAAGCGACGCTTCTGAGCACGCATCTCCGACGGAATCGAAGCCACTCGGACAGAATGTCGTTGACGCCCAATACCAGGGGGGGGCCTTCT
>JAZRCD010000127.1:0-1853 GCA_045635425.1 Ructibacterium sp.
CCTTTAACTGGAGAGAAGGTCAAGCCCAAAATATGAAATCCAAGCGTTCCTACCAAACTAACGAAATTATCAAGAACCATCTGATGGATCTTGGGGTCTCTTACGACACCCTTTTTGCCAACATTTTCTTTACCAGCCTCAAATTGAGGTTTGATCAAGCATAGTACTTGGCCGCAATCGGGTTTCAGAAGCGTTTTAATGGTGGGTAGCACGATCTCAAGGCCGATAAAGCTGACATCAATGACGGAAAGATCCAGGGGTTCACCCAAATCTTCGGGGGTTACGTAACGGATATTGGTGCGCTCCATAACAACCACGCGTTCATCAGAACGGATCTTCCAATCCAGCTGACCGTAGCCTACATCAATAGCAAACACCTTTTTAGCACCCTGCTGCAAAAGGCAATCGGTAAAACCACCGGTAGAAGCACCAGAATCACTGCAGACGTAACCTACTGGTTTGACACCAAAATCACGGAGTGCCTTCTCAAGTTTTAAGCCACCGCGACTTACATAGGGACAAGTTTCGCCTCGTACCTCAATAGAAACCGTTTCCTCGTATGAAACACCGGGCTTATCCGCCTTTTGACCTTCCACGTATACAAGTCCAGCCATAATAATTGCCTGCGCCTTGGAACGGGAATCTGCATATCCCTGCTCCGTAAGCAGTACATCCAGTCTTTTCTTATTCTTCAACCTTCCGTACCTCCATCAATAGTTCGGCCAAGGACTGAGGATCCAGACCGTAGTGTTTATAAAGAGAGGCCATGTCACCATGAGGAACATATTCATGGCCTAAGTCAGCTGTTACAATGTTAGCATTCGGAAGTTCTTGACTGATTTGCCACGCAAGAATTTCAGCAATACCGCCAATCCCTTCTTCTGCTATTACAATCCTTTTCTGACCAAAAAGCAGCTTTGTTAATTCTTTCGTTGGCAATGGATTCACAGCCAATAACCGTATAACGGATACTTCAAATCCTTTTTTTGAGAGCACCTCAGAAGCTTTTAATGCATGATTTACTAAAGTTCCATAAGTCACGATTGCGCCATCTTTTCCGGATTTATGGCAAACCACAGTTTTTTCCTTATTCCAACAGGATGCTGTAAAATCACCGTTGCCGCCTCGTGGATAACGTAAGGCAACAGGGCCTTGACAATCCGAAACTGCCCAACAAAGCATCTGCTTCAGTTCATCTGTAGAGGCAGGGCACAATATTTGCAACCCTTGCGCTTGCCGTAAGAATCCAACATCAAAGACGCCATGATGGGTCTCGCCATCCTCACCCACCAGACCGGCACGGTCAATGGCAAGAACAACATGAAGCCGAAGCATAGCAATATCCTGCAGGATTTGATCATAACTACGCTGTAGGAATGTAGAATACAAAGCAACCACAGGAACCATGCCCTGCTTGGCAAGACCTCCAGCCATGGAAACCGCATGCTCTTCCGCAATGCCCACGTCAAACGTGCGTTTAGGATTCCGTTTCATAAAGTCCAGTAGACCTGTACCATCAGGCATGGCTGCAGTAATAGCACATAGTTTGTCGTTTTTTTTCGACAACTCTACCATTGTTTCACCGAAAATATCGGAAAAGGTAGTTTTCTTGGCAGAGAGGGATTTTCCGGTAGCAGGTTCGAACTTACCAACGCCATGGAATTTGGAAGGATTCTCCTCAGCGGGAGCATATCCTCTTCCCTTTTGTGTATGCACATGCAGGACAACTGGGCGTCGCATATCTCTGGCCAGACGAAGAAGGGCGATCAAACCAGGTAAGTCATGGCCGTCTACCGGTCCCAAATACGTCAGACCCATATTTTCAAATATAGTAGGCTGCAAAAGTATTTTCT
>JAZRCD010000128.1:0-5970 GCA_045635425.1 Ructibacterium sp.
GACCGTGTTGGCGGGTATCTTATCGGTTATATCTACTGTTATGTCGTCTGTGCGAGTGTTGTCAAGTGTGTAGGTATAGTTTATTTCGTCTCCGGGATTAACGCTTACGCCAAGATCAACCGAGGCGGTCTTTTCGATTACGAGACCGATAAAGCCGCATTTGAATGTGAATCCACCGAAGAAGGCGAGCTTCTTGAAATCTTCTTTGAAAACGGAGAAGAAGTCCCCGTGCTTCGTGGCATCACGGCAGAGATTCAACGAGGTGAGTTTCTGGCGGTGTTGGGGCATAACGGATCCGGCAAATCTACCTTAGCAAAACATTTAAATGCCATCTTGGTTCCCACAGAGGGAACGGTACTGGTAGAAGGCATGGATACGACGGATGAATCGAAACTTTATGATATTCGGCAAAAGGTTGGCATGGTGTTTCAGAATCCGGACAACCAGATGGTTGCCAATATTGTGGAAGAAGATGTGGCCTTTGCGCCGGAGAACTTAGGAGTTCCGCCCACAGAAATAAGAAAGCGAGTGGACGAGGCGTTGGAGGCAGTCAATATGACGGCTTTTCGAACCCATGCTCCCCATATGCTCTCCGGTGGTCAGAAACAGCGGATTGCCATTGCAGGCGTTCTTGCCATGCGCCCGGATATTCTGGTTCTGGACGAGCCGACAGCCATGCTGGATCCTTCCGGCAGAAAAGAGATTCTGGCAACCGTTCGGGAATTGAAAGAGAAGCATGGTATGACGGTGGTTCTTATTACCCATTACATGGATGAGGCTGTTCTTGCAGATCGGGTCATGGTGGTGGATCATGGGGTGATTGCCATGGAAGGAACGCCGGAAGAGATTTTCCCTCAGGTAGACCAATTGCAAAAACTGGGATTGGATACGCCTCAAGCAACGGAACTTGTATATCTTCTGAACCAAAGCGGCGGAGAACTGCCCAAGGAGATTTTGGATCCGGAGGCTTGTATCAGGATTTTAGCGGAACGGCTTTCTCAGGAAAGCAGATAGGTGATGGATATGATAAAACTGGAAGATGTCAGTTATGTATATATGCAGGGTGGCCCCTTTGAGAAAACTGCCCTTGACCATATCTCTCTGGAGATTAAGCAGGGCGAGTTCATTGGATTGATTGGACATACCGGTTCCGGTAAGTCCACCTTGATTCAGTTGCTCAACGGCCTTTTAAAACCTACCTCGGGAACCATTACGGTAGCCGGAAAGGTTTTGGGAGAAAAATCCACCAATATGCAAAAACTGCGTTTTGATGTGGGTCTGGTAATGCAGTATCCGGAATACCAACTTTTTGAAGAGACGGTAGCCAAGGACATAGCCTACGGCCCCACCAATATGGGACTTCCCAAGGAAGAAATTGCAGAAAGAGTTTCCTTTGTAGCCAACATGGTGGGATTGGGTCCGGAGATGTTGGACAAGTCCCCCTTTGATTTGTCAGGCGGACAGAAACGCCGTGTTGCCATTGCCGGGATTCTTGCCATGGAACCCAAGGTTTTGATTTTGGATGAACCTACGGCAGGATTGGACCCTGCAGGCCGCGATGAAATTCTTTGTAAGATTAAGGATATGCATGAGCGGATGGATATGACCGTCATTCTGGTGTCTCATAGCATGGAAGATGTGGCAAAACTTGCCGATCGGATTCTGGTGATGAATCAGGGCAGAGTAGAAATGTTTGATAAAACTGCACAGGTATTTCGTCACGGAAAGCGGTTGACAGAGATTGGATTGAATATTCCGCAGATTACACAGGTCATGGATGGTCTGCGACAGCAAGGATTCCCTGTGAGAGAGGGAATCTACACGGTGGAGGATGCTTATCGGCAACTGTGTGATTTGATGAATCTGAAGGAGCAACCAATATGCTGAAGGATATTACATTGGGTCAGTATTTCCCGGGAACCAGTTTGATTCATCGACTGGATCCGCGAACCAAGATATGGATGGTTCTGGGTTATATTCTTTTGACCTTTTTGATTGATAATTTTATAGGGTACCTGCTTTTGGCAGGATTCACCATGGGATGTATTCTTCTTTCCAAGGTGCCCCCTAAATTTGTCCTGAAGGGACTGAAACCGATTTTGGTTTTTGTTCTGATTACCGGACTGTTTAATTTGTTTCTTACCCGAGGTGACGTGGTCTTTTCCTGGTGGATCTTTTCCATCACCCGTCAGGGAATCTATTTTGCGGCGTTTATGGTTTTAAGATTGATTTTCCTGATGGTGGGAACCTCCATGTTGACCCTGACAACATCGCCCATTGCGTTGACCGATGGAATGGAGCGGTTGCTCAGGCCACTTCGGAAGATTGGAGTTCCGGCACATGAACTTGCCATGATGATGTCCATTGCCATGCGGTTTATTCCTATCCTGATGGAGGAAACGGACAAAATCATGAAGGCGCAATCCGCAAGAGGTGCTGATTTTGAAAGCGGTAATATTTTAAAACGTGCCAAAGCAATGATTCCCATTCTGATTCCCCTTTTCATCAGTGCGTTCAGAAGAGCGGATGAACTGGCAACCGCTATGGAGTGTCGGTGCTATCGCGGGGGAGAAAATCGTACCCGAATGAAAGAACTTGCCTATAGCAGAAAAGACCTGTGGGCAGGACTGGCGTTTTTGGGTGTGGCAGGTTTGATAATCGCATCCAATTTCTTGTTTGGCAAGGTGGTATAGCAATGAAAAATTTTGCCATGTTGATTCGCTATGACGGAACCAACTATCATGGTTGGCAACGGCAGAAGAATGGCATTTCGGTTCAACAAGCAGTAGAAACCTCCCTGAAGGATCTCACCGGGGAGAATATTGAGATTGTAGGTTGCAGTCGTACGGATGCAGGCGTTCATGCCATGGAGTATCTGTTCCATTTTCATTCTGAAACGGAGATTCCGGCAGAACGGTTACCCTATGCGCTCAATTATCATCTTCCTAAGGATATTTCTGCCATGACAGCGTGGGAGATGCCGGATGATTTTCATGCACGGTTTTCTGCTAAGGGAAAGCGGTATATCTATCGGATTTGGAACAGTGGCTTGAGAAACCCTTTTGTTTCTCGGTACAGTTGGCAGATGCCTTATCAGTTAAATGTGGATGCCATGATGAAGGCGGCACCGATGATTGAGGGAAAGCATGACTTTGCAGGGTTCATGGCGACAGGCGGAAGCCAGAAGACTACCGTGCGGACAGTCACCCTTTGTCGGGTGGAGCAGGACCCTGACCAGCCGGAGTTGATTACGGTATCTGTAGAGGCCGATGCCTTTCTATACAATATGGTTCGGATTATTACCGGAACCTTGGTGGAGATCGGTCTTGGCAGAATCAAGCTGGAGGATCTGCCTGAGATTATTGAAAGTTGTGACCGTAAGCGTTGCGGACTTACCGCACCGCCTCAGGGATTGTTTTTGAAAAAAGTATACTATGATTTTCGGGAAAGTAAGGAAGAAGTATGAAGGAACGTAGCAAAAAAGTGGACCTGAGCCGTATCAAGCAATGGTTCACCGAACAATGGGATGCAGTAATTTCTGTTTCTGTGAAAAAGAAAAAGATTAAGTTCAAACCTTTCAAGACCATTGTTGCAGTCTTGGCGTTTTTGTTGTGCCTTTCTTTGGTGATTGAATTGCTGATGATTCCTGCTCGGCGTCCTAAGACCATTGAACTTGGCATGCAGGCAGGGGATCATTATCAGATTCAGACATTCCATAAGGATATACTTCTTTATAACAATCAGACATTAAAAGTGATGAACCAAAAAGGAGAGAAAGTCTGGGAGGTAAACCTACCCCTATCTTCGCCCCTGGTGGAAACCGGAGGACAATATGTGTTGGCTGCCGACCTTGGCGGCAATCATGAAGCGGTTCTTTATCGCAAAGGGGAAGTGGTTCAGGAATTTCCCATTACCAAAGATATTATCTCTGCTAAGGTAAACAAAAAGGGAACCGTTGCAATTGCAACTGCCGCAGATGGTTACAAGGGCAGTGTTTTGGTTATGAATAAAAAGGGCAGAGAACTGTTCCGCTGGAATAGTGGAGACGGATACATTATGGATCTGGATATTAGTGATAACGGTCATTACCTTGCGGTGGCACAACTCTCCAGCGAGGGTTCTCAGGCGGACACCAAGGTGCAGTTCATTGATCTGTATCAGAAGAAAGTGATTCAAACGGTGGAACGTACCGATTCGGTCATTGGCGAGATCCGTTTTGCAGGGAATAAACTGATTGCGGTATCCGATGGAAACTTGTGCGGTTTCTCCGGAAGCGGAAAACTTTTGTATGAGGTTTCCTTTGCAGGAAAGCGACCGGGGAAATATGATATTTCAGGAGATAAGGTTTTGGCCTTTTCTGCCTATGACCATTTAGGTAACGCGGTGCTGGAACTGTATAACTTGAGAGGAAAGTTGATTGGAAGTTATCAGGCAGATAGTCCCATTACCACCTTGGCGGTTTATGATGATGTTATTGTAGCAGCGAGACAGAGAGAGATTCTGCAGATTAAGAAAAACGGAAAGATTAAGCGTCGTACGGCGTGCAATCATGACATTATGGAGGTAGGCATTTTCGGTAGCGGAAAGATGTGTATGGCGGCAGGAAGTGCAGAAGCGGATTTGATTCGGATTCCATAAGGTAAGGAGGCAAACCTGATGTTGCCAAACGGATTAGATATAGCGGTTTTTGTTATCATCGGTGTTTTTGTGTTTCTGGGTTGGAAAAGCGGTATTGTGAAAATGGGTATCCGACTGGCATCCTTTGGCTTGGCGGTGATTTGTGCATGGATGTTCCACCCCTTCCTGGCAGATTTCTTGCGGACCACACCGCTGTATAATACCATCTTTTCGTCCTTGGGCGGACGGGGGACATCCGGTGCGGAGGTCGGAAACTTGCAGGAGATGGCAACCACAGCCGGAAATACTGCGGCAGAGTATGGAACAAACCTGCTCCTGAACGGTATTTCGTTTTTGATAATTTTGATTGCGGCTAAGATTTTAATTTATTTTGTGGGTAAGTTATTGCACTTTGTGGCGTCCCTGCCTGTACTTGGGTTTATCAATCGTTTGGGCGGTATGCTGGTGGGCTTGCTGGAAGGTTTGCTGGTGGTATGGATTGTTATGGCAATCATGGTAGCAATACCGTCTTTGCGAGAAGATAAAAAAATGGGTTATGCCGTGGAGCAATCCATAGTGGCACGGAGTTTGTATCATAACAACCTTGTGCTGAAGGCGTTTATGCCCGAAGAGAAGATTTCTGACGGAGACTAAGACGGAAAGGAATTTGCGTATGAAACAATTACAAAGAGTGATTCTGTTGCTGTTGGTGTTGATATTATCCGGCATTCCTGTTTCGGCGGCGGCCGCAACCAATACCCGGACACCGGATTGGCTGTTGATTTTGAAAGGGGAAACGGTTCCGGAGAAAGATGCGGCGGCAGAACCGGTAGAAAAAGTCACGAAGAAGAATATGAAGGTGCCCATTCTTCTGTATCATCACATTACCACAGAAGAGTTTTCCGGTGGAAATGAAATTTCTTTGATTTCTCCCAGAGATTTCCGATTGCACATGACGGCAATTAAGGTGAATTTCACACCCATTAGTCTAAGACAGTATTACGAGTACGTGCTGGATGAAACCGGAGAAGTAACCATCCCCGACAATCCCATCATTGTGACCTTTGACGATGGGTATTTGAGTAATTATGAGATTGCCTTTCCCATACTGAAAGAATTGGAGATTCCTGCCACCATTTTCGTGGTGACCGACACAGTCGGAGAAATTGGCGGCGAAGGCAAGGTGAACTACTCTCACTTCACATGGGAGCAGGCACGGGAAATGGAAGAGAGCGGTTTGATTGAAATTCAATCTCATACGGCCAACCACACCGAACTTGCAACCTTGCCGGTAAATCAGATGGTGTTGGAACTTCGCAAGTCTAAATATGAGATTGAGAAGAACCTCGGACA
>JAZRCD010000129.1:0-6088 GCA_045635425.1 Ructibacterium sp.
TAAGGGGAGATTTTTCAATTTTTGCTTTATTGTTGCATTTTCAAAATTCATAGTATCTCCTTATAACAGAAAAGAGCACACATATCCTTGCCCAAAGGCAAAATAGTCTGCTCTTCTATATACGATATAAATTAAACTTATGCAAAATTCGATGAAATCAATTCAACAAGATCATTTACAGCAGTTTCTTCATCGCTACCTTCTGCAATAATTGTAATGTTTAATCCCCGAGTGATTCCCAAGGAAAGGACACCAAGCAAACTCTTTGCATTTACACGATGACTATCTTTTTCAACCCAAATGCTGGATTTATATTCATTTGCTTTTTGGATAAAAAAAGTTGCAGGTCTGGCATGCAGGCCGACTTGATTTTGAACAACAACTTCCTTCATATACATACTACCCGCTCCTTTGGTCTAAAACATCAACTTCATAAATAAAAGTATTAAAATTATAATACTAAAAATTCGGGACAAAGTCAATACTTTTTTGCATTTTTAATAAAGAAACTTTTTTGTTTTAGTCATAATAAACAAAAACTATACAAGGTGCTTAAATCATCCATTTAGGAAATAACATATTTTGTGTAATATAGCATTGGAAACGATTAAACATCTTCTTCCTGCATTTCATCATCTTTTAAAACGGGAATAAATCTTTGCGCAAAGGGATCTTTTCCTTGATTTTTGCAATAAAAATATCCAATTACAGAAAATATAACTGCACCAATGAAGTTTACCCACAAATCCGCCATTGTATCCACCAAACCAATATCAAGATAACCATTGATATTAAGGGATGCAGAATCCTGATTAATTCCATCTATCACCAATGTATTCCCGGTTAATGTGGTTTCCTTTATCCCTTGGATAACAACAGGAACGTTTTGATTAGAAGTATTTAATAAAACCGAGCTTACAGAATCTAAAATCGTATCTTTTTGCATATCGGTGTGCACCAAAAGATCCATGTTAAACTCAAAGAACTCCCAAAGAACACCAATTGTCATAGAAAAACAAAATGCAACCAGTGCAACAAAAAACGGAGATAATTTGAACTTAAAACGTTCGCTTCGATTGAATATATCAATCATTGAAACACCAATGCCTGCCATTAAAAATCCGTTCAACGTGTGAAGCATTGTGTCCCACCAGCTAAATCTAAGATAAAAACCTTGTATTTCCCCCAATATTTCTGCGCAAAAAATAAATAAAATAATGATTACTTCCAACGTATTTGGGAGGGTAATCTTCATGGTTCTCTCCAAAAAGATTGGAACAAAAAACAATATAAGTGTTAATATGCAGGTAAAACAATTCTCATATTCTTTTCTAAAAGCCTGTACAACCAACACCAGGAGTACAAAACTGATCAAAACAAGATATAAAATAGAAGTCGGTCGTCTATGCTTGGTAAAATTGTTTTTCAGTTCCTTGAAATAACGACTTCTTCTTCGCTTCTTTTCAACCAAAGCAAATCATCTCCTCATATAACAACTGCTTATTTATTATATAATGTTTTCTTTGTTTGGTCAAGATTTAACAATTGTTTATCGTTTATTAACAGAAAAATGGCATCGCCTATGCAATACCATTTTAATCACGTTTTTAATTTCCTGCAATCTGATTTGCCGCATCTTTTGTGTTATCAACAACCTCTTTTGTCTTTTTTTCAGTTTGATCGATTGCTTTTTTTGCTTTGTTATCCATGTCATCCGTTAAAGAGTCTTCAGTGCGGCTTGGTTCTCCGGGTTTACCATCCGTATCCTTACCTTGATCCATAGTTGTCACACCATCTTTACATGCCATTAAATTTAAGGTGCATACCAGTATCAGCGAAAACATAATAAGTTTCTTTTTCATAATCGATTCTCCTTTTGTGGTGTTAATGTTATTGTTAACACGAAAAAGAAAAATTATACAAACTTATTTTTTGATATGTTCAAATTCCGCCATAACAGATTTTCCATACTCACTTGGGGACATTCCCGTGATTTGTCGGAATCGTCTGGAAAATAAATGAATTGATTCGAATCCCAAAGTGCTTGCTATCTGGGTTATGTTTAAATGATCTTCTCGAATCATTTTTTTTGCAACCTCCATTTTCATTTGCGTGAAATACTGCATAACACCGATATCAAGCTTCTTTTTAAATAAATTTTTTAGACTTGATGCACTTAAACCAACGTGGTCGATAACCTGTTTAAACGTCAATTTTTTATATACATTTTCCTGCAAAAAAGAAAGAACTTCATTTAAAATTTTATCATCCGTATTTTGATGAAAAGTGGTTGTGTTAACCGATGTTCTTCCTGCATTTCTTGTAATTGATATTAAAAATTGTTCCATATAAGTCGAAATCATTTGTTCTGTGCCAAACACAACATCTTTTTTACGCACAAGTTTCTTTAATGTTGGGTCATCTAATGGCGAGGAAAAGGCTTCTTTTGCTTCGATTATGATATTGGCAAGATGATGCTTTTCGTAATCAGAGAGTGTAAAACGGCCGTTTTTAAAGAATGACATCGCCTGAGAATTACATTGAAATGCAATCACAATTAAATTAGGTGCAACATGTCCGTTTGCTTGAAGTGTGTGAAATTCATTCGGTTGATGAAAAACAATTTCTCCTTGTTCCAAGGAAAGCCATCGACCATCACATTGAATGTTCACACTCCCTTTATCAACATAAACCAACTCCCAAAAATCGTGTTTTTCACCCGTATATAAATAATCTTTTGTGTATTCAAAGTAATGCACTGAAATGATCTTAGAAACCAAGAAGGATTTTTTTAACTTTAAATATTGATATTGCACAGAATCACCTCGATTATTACTATAACACATTTTGGCTAAATGTGCAACTTTTTTGTCCAAATAGATAAAGTATTTTTTAAAAAAGCATGTTATATTATATAAAGTAAAAAAATTTAGGAGGTTGTATTACTTTGAAGATTTTAGTTACCGGTGGCGCCGGATATATCGGAAGCCATACCAGCGTTCAATTATTAAATGCAGGATACGACATTGTTATTGTAGATAATTTATGTAACAGTTCTGCCGAGGCAATTCATCGTATCGAATTGCTTTCCGGCAAGAAGCCTGTTTTTTACGAAAAGGATTTATGCGACGAGGCAGCCATTGAAGAGATCTTCTCTGCCCATAAAATCGATGCTGTTATCCATTTTGCAGGTTTAAAAGCAGTTGGCGAGTCAGTTTCTATGCCTCTGACATATTATAACAACAACTTACTCAGCACATTAAATCTTTGTCATGTAATGGCGAAGCACGGATGTAAGAAAATTGTTTTCAGTTCTTCTGCAACGGTATATGGCAAACCTGCCTCTGTACCCATTCGTGAGGACTTCCCCCTCTCTTGTACCAATCCTTATGGAAGAACAAAATACATGATTGAAGAAATTCTTCGCGATTTGTATATTTCAGATAACGAGTGGGATATTGCTTTGCTTCGTTACTTTAATCCCGTTGGTGCTCACAAGAGCGGTATGATCGGCGAAGATCCTAAGGGTATTCCCAACAACTTGATGCCTTATATTTCTCAGGTTGCTATCGGTAAACTTGAAATGCTTTCTGTATTTGGTGACGATTATGATACTCCCGACGGCACCGGTGTTCGCGACTATATCCATGTTGAGGATTTGGCTAACGGACACTTAAAGGCTCTTGAAAAGTTGCAAAATCCTGTGGGTGTTGTAACCTACAATCTTGGTACAGGTCAGGGCTACAGCGTTTTAGATATGGTACATGCATTTGAAGAAGCAAGCGGACAAAAAGTTCCTTATAAAATTTGTGATCGCCGCCCCGGTGATATTGCTGCATGTTATGCAGACCCTGCAAAAGCCAAAGAGGAACTTGGTTTTGTTGCAACACATACTTTGAAAGAAATGTGTGAGGACACATGGCGTTGGCAACAACAGAACCCCAAGGGTTACAGTAAGTAAGGAGGATATAAACATGGGAAAAACAACATTGGTTGCTCTTGCAGCCGGAATGGGAAGTCGTTTTGGCGGATTCAAGCAAATGGAGCCTGTTGCAGACAATGGGGCTGTTCTTTTAGATTTTTCTGTTTTTGATGCAGCTGCTTCCGGTTTTGATAAGGTTGTATTTATCATCAAAGAGGAAATGTATGAAGATTTTAAAGCAATGGTTGAATCCAGACCTCGAAATGTCGAAGTTGACTATGTTTTTCAGGAAACCGCTTCACTTCCCGCAGGAAGAACAAAACCTTGGGGAACCGGTCATGCTATCTTATGTTGTAAAGACAAGGTAGATACTCCCTTTGCTGTTATTAATGCTGATGATTACTATGGTCGTCACGCGTATACCGAATTGCATAATCATCTTGAAAGTGCAGAAGGACTTGACGTTTCCATGGTTTCCTTTGAACTAAAAAACACTTTGACCGATAATGGAACCGTTGCCAGAGGTGTGTGCGAAATTCAAGATGGTACTTTATGCTCTATAACTGAGCGGACTAAAATTAAAGATTTTAAATACACCGAAGATGGTGAAAACTGGGTGGATCTCCCTGAGGATACACAAGTATCTATGAACCTGTGGGGATTTACTCCGGAAATATTTAATGTTCTTGAAAAACAGTTTGCAGAATTCAAAGAAAATTTAACCGATCCTTTAAAAGAAGAGTTCTTTATCCCTCTTGCAGTTGATCGATTGATCCAAGAAAATGGACTAAATGTAAAAGTATATCCTTGCCGTGACAAATGGTATGGCATGACTTATCGTGAAGATTTACCCGATGTTAAAAAAGCTATGAATCAAATGATTGAGGAGGGGTATTATAATGGTATATAACATTCCTGATATTTGTTCAAATTTTAAACTTAAAGGTAAATTCATTGATGCCATTCCTTATGGTGAAGGTCATATCAATAACACATTTTTGGTTAATACAACCGGAAACCGTTATATTCTGCAACGAGTTAACAGCGATGTGTTTAAAAAACCTGACGAAGTTATGAATAATATCGATTTGGTAACCGAATATCTTCAGAAGAAGATTATTGCCGCATGCGGAGATCCTTATCGGGAAACACTAACCTTAATTTCTACAAAAGACGGAAATCGGTTTTATGTTACCGACAACGGCGATCTTTTCCGGATGTACCTCTTTATCGGAAGTGCCATCAGTTATCAAAAAGTAGAAACTCCCGAACTTTTTTATCGTATCGCAAAGGCGTTTGGAAAATTCCAAAAGATGCTGGATGGTTTTCCTGCAGAACAATTAAAGGAAACAATCCCTAATTTCCACAACACCGTAATTCGCTATGAAAACTTCAAAAACGCTGTTTCTGCTGACAAAGTGAATCGTGCAAAAGATGTCCAAGACGAGATTACATTCGCCTTAGGACGGGAAAAAGACGCCGGAATTATTATAGATTCTATTTCTGATAATACAGTTCCTCTCCGTGTTACACACAACGATACAAAATTAAATAATATCCTTGTTGATGAAACTTCCGGCGAAGGAATTTGTGTAATCGATCTTGATACAGTTATGCCGGGGTCTATGCTGTTTGATTTTGGTGACTCCATTCGTTTTGGAGCAAGTACTGCAGCTGAAGATGAAAAAGATCTTGACAAAGTATGGATGGATTTGAATTTATTTGAGCAATATGCTAAAGGATATATTGAGGAACTTCACGATACAATGACAGAACGCGAACTTGAACTTCTTCCTATGTCCGCAAAACTTATGACATTGGAATGTGGTATTCGTTTCCTTGGTGACTATTTAGATGGTGACAATTATTTCCGCATCCATTATCCTGAACAAAATTTAGATCGTGCACGCACACAGTTTAAATTAGTTGCAGATATGGAAGAAAAAATGGATGACATGAATGCAATTGTAAAAAAATTATATTCTGAGATTGGAGAGTAGACAAAATGAGATTAATTATTTGCAAAAATTATGACGAAGTATCTCAAAAAGCAGCCGACATCATTGCTTCTAAAATTCTCTTAAAGCCTAATTGTATTTTGGGTATGGCTACTGGATCAACACCCATTGGCACATATGAAAAATTAACTGCAAAATCATTGGATTT
>JAZRCD010000130.1:0-2333 GCA_045635425.1 Ructibacterium sp.
GCATATGCCACGCCGTTTTCGATGGTTACTGCACTACCACATAAAACCTTAGATGCCTTCGGTTCTTCATTAAATTCCTCACCATACCACAGATAGGTAGCAGCTGCCGGCTTGCTTTCCTCATCACTTACAACCAGGGTATAGGAGTCATTATTAAAGTCAATGGTCTTCCACTCAGCAACCACACCGCTACCACTGAAGGCAATACCATTCTTACGATTTTCTGTATAAGCATCAGCATCATAAGCCACGCTGGTACCATTGGCAGTGTTATAGGCGGGTGCCTTGGCCTCGCTTTGAGGCGTATAGGAAAACGCATCGATACCGATTGCCTTAACCCAACCGCCATTGGTTCCGCTGTCACTCTTGGCATAAACAACAGATGTGTTGGTATTTCTGGGAATAATCAGGTATTCCACCCATTCGTTACTTGCAACTTTGGGATCATAGTTGAATGCTTCTCTGGAAAGAGAATACCCCTTGCTACCTTCCCTCATACTTGCATCAACGGATACATTGGCTTCAGACAGCTTCTGTCCCGGAACGGAACGAAGCTTATTCATGTATTCGTTATTACTCATCAGATAGGAGATGGTAACGTCACCCTTTACCTTAGCATAAAAGGCTCTGAAACCGCCATAGCTATTCTCCAAAGAACCGGGAGCCCAGCCGGAGAATGCAGAGAACTTCCATTCATCTGTGCCATTGGTGCCGCTCAAATCCAGACCCTCGTTGGTGAGTTCTGCTCCGGAGGGAGTTGAAAATCCACCGTCACGCTTATAAGAGGTCATGGTAGAATTTGCAAAGTTCCATGCATTCCGGGAAGCGGTCATGGTAATCGGGTCGGTAACAACGTTTGCATCAAAGGAAGCGGGATAGGTGTTTAATGCTTCCTCAATGGTGTGAATTCTAATATCCTCCTGGAATACAGAAACAGACTTCAGGTAAGTCTTGTTGCCGGCGTCACCCATTTTGTTAGCGGCATAGAAATGGTGATTCGCGGTGAATCCGGAATGACCTTGTTCGTAGGGCATAGTACCCTCGTGGTTCAGTTTGGTCCACACACCATTGGTGGTACTGCACCCTTCTTTGGTGGTATCGTTCTTTATATAAAGTTCATAGGTTGTTTCTCTATGAACCACCATCAGTTCGAACCATTCGTCGCCAACCATGAAGATTTCGTCATTTACAGTACATGCACCTGTAGCATTTTCATTGTTCTTCAAATAGATTCGGTTGTCCGCCAAAAGGATATAGGCTCTGGACACATTTTGGTTGGTTTTGTTCAACCGTTCGCCACCCTCGGTATAAATGGTAAGACGATTACCTGCACCAATCTTCGCCTTAAAAACTACCGCATTGGTATTGGTCCAGAAATCTCTGGTGGGAGAAAGCATCCATGCAGTGGATGTACCACTCTCTCCGCCAAACTCTACGCCATCTGCAGTATAGGTAGCGTCAGTAACTTCCGGCGCAACATCGGTGCCGTCAAAATTAGCATCAACCTGCACATCATAAACATTGACGGCAGTGTCTACCCCTAAAATAGATGCAATCGTTGCATCTGTTTCACCCGTTGCCGCAGAAACCTGCATCAAAGGTAAAGAGCACACCACCATCATGATGCAAAGCAAACCTGCCAAAAATCTCATCTTCTTCATACGGACACACTCCTTTTGAAAATAAGTATTATATAAAGTTTTATTATTTACAAACCATAGAAATCCTTCTTCAAGTTTCTTTACAATATTGTAACACTTTTTCTTTTCTAAATCAATAGATTTAGCCATAGTTTTTCCTTGATATTTTGTCCAATTTTACAAAAATACGAAATTTTTGACATAAAAAAAGAGAACGGCAATGCCGTTCTCTTTTATCATACAATCTTCAATCATCCCTTGGAAGGACTTTTGAGTTACAGATTAAGGGTTACTGCGGGAGTCAACTTATTCATGGAAGTAAAGTCATTCCACAAGAACACTTTAACCTTGGTAGCATCTGTTGCTCTTGCATTAACAAGGATGCTGTCATTTTCCATATCTGCCACATCCACAATCTGTGCCTTTGCCATATCGTTACCCTTGTAAGTAACCACTATGAGTTTACCATTTTCTTCACTAACAATGGCACGGAGTGCATTGCTATATCTCAGAGTTTCACCTTCCTCCAAAGCCAAGGTTGCATAACCATCTGTCAGGGTCAAAGCATTAGTAGGAGCCGGTCCATAAATCTTGAGGTATTCAAGGGCACCTGCACCCACACTACCAGTGGTAGCATTGGAAGAAAAGCTGATGGAGCATTGGGTTAGTGCGCTGGGTCTAGGGGTTGCTTTT
>JAZRCD010000131.1:0-1211 GCA_045635425.1 Ructibacterium sp.
GTTTTACCGGTTCCCGGAGGTCCCACCAAGAGAACGCCCTTGGGGATTCTGGCACCCAATTTCCGGAACTGTTCCGGCGCCTTCAGGAAGTCTACGATTTCCTTCAGTTCCTCTTTCTCCTCGTCTGCGCCTGCAACATCATCAAAGGTCTTTTTAGACTTGGGGTCTGTGCTTACCTTCGCTTTGCTCTTGCCGAAATTCATAACACCACGGCCGCTTCCGCCACCGGATTGTTGCATAAAGGTAAACCAGAAGAAAATGAGGATTGCCAAAAATCCCAATGTGGGAAGAATACTCAACCACCAAGGGGGACTATAGGGCAACGGGGTATCAATCTTCAAAGTGCCTGCATCAATCTGCTTCTGCATCTTTTCGCCTGCGTCTGTTCTTAAAACAAGATACCCGGGGACTTCCACTTCCATGGTCGTTCCGTCCTTCAAGGTAGCTGTTGCAATACTGTCAACCACCGAAAGTTCGGTTACCTCTCCCTGCTGAATTTTTACCACCAGGTCGGAATAAATTTTCTTTTCTTGTTCTCCCGGCACCGATGTCGCCCAAAAGATCGCCACAATGACGAAAAACAACACCAGATAAAAGCCGATTCCTTTGATATATCGCTTCACGCAATCTCCTCCTACTTGGATATAATGACTGTGTTTAAAAAAACTCCATATTATAAGCATTTATTATAGCACAAACTCGCCGAAAAAACAAGATACTTTTCAAAGTTTTTACAGTTTCTTCACATTTCATACTTCCTAAGAAAAACTTCTTTTCAAAGAGAAAGACCTGCCTGATGCAGATCTTTTACTCTTCCGGTTTCTCCTGATCAATAGGAATCTCCACAGCAATATTTTCAAGGCATTGGATGGTCAGGCACACCTCCACCGCCCCTTGTTCGGTCAGCGTATGCGTTAGTTCCCGCTCCACCACCTCAGCCTCCGTCGGGATTTCCTGCTTAGCCTTTTTACTGAGTTCCGCCTCCGCCAGTTCAAGAATTTCCGATACGGTTCGACTTTTTTCCTCTGCGATTTGTTCCCGAAACTCCTCGGTAACAACAAATAAGGACGGTATCACATCAACGGGCAAACGATATTCTCGGTTCTGTTCCTTTTTATCAAACAGAGCATAGGGATCTGCCTTCTTCCAATAGAGCGGAATCTCCTTTCCGAGAATCTGTAGCGAATACCGTTTTTTCACATTCCCTGTTT
>JAZRCD010000132.1:0-6940 GCA_045635425.1 Ructibacterium sp.
TAGTTAAATTGTTAAAAAGAAAATTTAAGTAAAAAATAATTTATTAAAAAGCGAATTGGGTTTTTAAATTAAATATATGTATAATTTCTTTAACAAATAAATAGAATAGGGGAGAAGAGAAATGAAATTAGAATCAAACAGAGCTGGTGCAATTATGAATACAACACGAGGATATGCTGCTTTTGTTCCCGCAAAATTACCTCCAAACCCATCGATTAATATTGATTCTGAAATGCAAAAACTGTTATCTTTAGCTGATAGCAAATTAGGAAGATTAGATGGCATAACACAAATTTTACCTAACCCGGAACTGTTTGTTGCAATGTATGTAAAAAAAGAAGCTGTTTTAAGTGCTCAAATTGAAGGCACACAGGCATCACTTGTGGATGTATTAAATGCACCAGCAAAAAGTGATACGGTTGACAGAACTTATAATGAGGTGGATGAAGTTATAAATTATGTCAATGCGATGTCTTGGGGACTTAATAAAGTAAAAACATTACCCCTTAGTTTGAGGTTAATACGAAATATACATGAAATTTTATTAAAGGATGTTCGTGGTTTCAACAAAAATCCAGGAGAATTTAGAAAATCTCAAAATTGGATTGGACCTCAAGGATGTACACTTGAAACTGCTACATTTATTCCTCCTGCTGTGGAAGAAATGGAAGCAGCGATGGCCGACCTTGAAATTTTTATACATGAAAATGATGATATTCCCGCCTTGATCAAGATAGCCTTAATTCATGCGCAATTTGAAACAATTCACCCATTTTTGGATGGTAATGGTAGAATGGGGCGGTTGTTAATTACGTTTTGGTTATGTCAGCAAGAAATTCTTTCCCAACCACTACTATATTTAAGTTATTATTTTAAACAAAACCGAATAGAATATTATGATAGATTGATGAACGTTAGAAAAAAAGGTGATTGGGAAGGCTGGATTAAATTCTTTTTACGAGGAGTTTCTGCTGTTTCTGATGAAGCAACCGACTCTGCAAAAAGTATTATTGGATTGCAAAGAAAATATACTGCTATGCTTATTGAAAAAGATAAAGGGAGCGGAAAAGACTCTGCCTTATTAAATCTTTTGTTTGAAAATCCAATCATCACGAAAAAAGATGCATCAGAATTACTTGAGGTTTCGTTACCGACTTCGGGAACATTAATTGACAATTTTTGTGAGTTAGGTATTTTAAAAGATGCTTCCCCTAATAAGAAGAGATATAAATCTTATGTTTTTAGTGAGTATTTAGAGATATTTCAAAAAGGAACGGAACTCAAAACGGAGTAATGTAGCAGTAAATAAAACATTACAAAAAAGTCGGCATTTGCCGACTTTTTTTCATTTCTATTCGCGAGTTACTTTTAGCTCTTATTTGTTCTGACCCACACGCTCCCCATCCACAAATACCATTTCAGGTATAGCAGACAGTTCCGGCGGAGTTCCCTTCCAAACCACCAAATCCGCATCCTTGCCAACGGCCAGAGAACCAACCCGGTCTCCGATACCGCAGATTTCTGCAGGGACTCTGGTAATCGCGGTCAAAACCGCCTCGGAAGTCAGTCCCGCTTTCATGGCGGTTCCGGCACACAAAAGTAAGTGCTTCTGGGGCGTTTCGGGGTGATCGGTAATGATGGCGGTGGGAATCCCTGCCTCCATCAAAATTTTGGGTGCATCCTCCGATTGATTCTTCAGTTCCGGCTTGCTTCGGTCGGTCAGGATGGGCCCTGACAGAACAGGAACGCCTGCCGATGCAATCCGCTCCGCATAAAGATGTGCCTCGGTACCGTGAACCAAAATCAACTTAAGATCAAACTCCTTGGCAAGACGAATGGCAGAAAAAATATCATCCAACCGATGAGCATGGGCATAAAGGGGCAGTTCCTTCTTCAAAATGGGCAAAAGAGCATGGTGCTTGGCATCCCAGTCGGGATCGTCCTCCTCCCCATCCTCCAATTGCTCCATGTAGTGCTTTGCCTTGGTCAGTTCTTCCCGCAGAAGCGCCACCGCCCCCATACGGGTCACGGGGGTCTGGCTCTTGTCGTGGTACACCGACTTGGGATTCTCTCCAAAGGCAATCTTAATTCCTGCCGGCTCCAGCAGGGTCATATCGTCAACACAACAACCATAGGTCTTCATGGCAATCAACTGACCGCCCATGGGATTGGCACTGCCCGGCCCCGTCACTACGGTGGTAATGCCGGCAGAGAGCGCCTCGGCAAAGGCTCGGTCACAAGGGTTCACGCCGTCAATGGCACGAAGTTGCGGGGTAACGGGGTCGGTGTCCTCGTTCCCGTCATCACCCTCAAAGTCAATGCCGTCCTCCCACATCCCAATATGGGAATGAGCATCCACCAAACCGGGGGTAACCACCTTGCCTTTCAGGTCAATCACCTCGGCGCAGGCAGGAATCTCAGGAATATCCGCCATATCCCCCAAGTCCGAAATCTTTCCATCCGAAATCACCAAGTACCCGTCAGGGTAGTTGGTAGCCTCCATGGTCATGAGATTTCCGTGCAGTAAATATAAATCCATAATAAATACTATCCTCCTAATCTACAAAAAGTACATTTGCCCCATAGCGCTCCGCCAGAGCAGTTCCCTTGTCCCTGCCCAGCATCAGGCAGGCGGTGGAAAGGCAGTCTGCCATCAAAGCGGAACCGTGGGTAACGGTGGCGCTTTGTGTCTCGGTCTCAAAAGGGAATCCCGTTTCGGGGTCTAAGATGTGGTGGTATTCCTTGCCCTCATAAGAGAACCGCCGTTGATAGGTTCCCGAAGTCACCACCGCACCGTCCTTGGTAAGAGAAACGGTTTCGACATAGGCTTCCGCCCCTTCATGGGGATCGCGAACCCCGATTTCCCAACTTCCGTCAGGCTTGTTGGGATTTTCCCCAAAGACAACAATATTTCCGCCCAAATCCAGCACCCCCCAAGTGGCACCTGCCTCTATCATGGCGGATTTGGCCAGGTCTGCGGCATAGCCTTTGGCGCAACCGCCCAAGTCAATCTGCACCTCGTCTGCCTTTTTGGTCAGGGTATGGGCACTTGTGTCCAGAATCAGGTTCTGATACCCCACCAAGGGCAGAACTTTCTGCACCGATTCGGTGGTGGGTGGGGTCGCCCCCTCCGTAAAGTCCCAAAGTCTGGAGGCAGGAGCGATGGTCACATCAAATCTGCCCCCTGATGCCTCACTGACCGAAAGAGCGGTTTCTAAAATAGTTTCGGTATGGGAATCTATCGGTACCGCAACCCCTGCTTTCGCCTTATTAAAAGCCGAGACAGTGGAGGTCTCCTTGTAAAAATCGGTGGCGTCCTGCACCAAGCGGATGGCGTCAAACCCCGCCTGTATTGCAGACTCCGAGTCGGAGCGGATGGTACAGACCGTGTCCATTAAAAATTCCGTTTCGGAAAAACCCCGATTCCCCATGGGTAAACTGCATCCATTCAGCAAAAGACAGGGAATCAAAAGAAATAATAATCGTTTCATAATCAAAATCCAATCAAAGGTTTTTGTCCATTATAACATAGATTAAAATTTTTGCAAGTAGGGGTCGGCGGTTCCCGACAACCCATGTAAATCTGTTCGTCAATCTTCACGGAACGTCATAAATGCCGCCCCCTACAACGAACACCTCTCACCCTATTTTATGCCCACTGAAAATCTAACATCGTAGGGGAGGGTATTCCTCCTCCCTCATAAAAATTCCCCAAAAAATCTCTTGGATTTTCGTCAAAATTCTATATTTTATCAAAATCGAAAAAAATCAAAAAAAGTCCTTGATTCTGTAAAAAATTATGGTATAATTGTTAAGATAGGTATATTGCGAGTAAAAGTTCAATTGCAATGAAAATTTTGAATAGAGGATGGGGATTCTATGAAGAGAAATGACATTCATAAGGTATTGATCATTGGCTCCGGCCCGATTATCATCGGTCAGGCGTGTGAGTTCGACTATTCCGGTACACAGGCGTGTAAAGCCCTGAAGAATCTGGGATACGAAATCGTGTTGGTAAACTCCAACCCTGCAACCATCATGACCGACCCGGACACGGCTGACATTACCTATATCGAACCGCTGAACGTAGAGCGTTTGGAACAGATTATTGCCAAGGAGCGTCCCGATGCACTTCTGCCCAACTTGGGTGGCCAGTCGGGTCTGAACCTTTGTAGTGAGTTGAATCAGGCAGGGGTTCTGGACAAGTATGGCGTAAAGGTCATTGGTGTTCAGGTAGATGCTATTGAGCGTGGTGAGGACCGTGTGGAGTTCAAGAAGACCATGGACAAGCTTGGTATCGAGATGGCACGGAGTGAGGTTGCTTACTCTGTAGACGAAGCGCTTGCCATTGCCGAGAAGCTCAACTATCCCGTTGTACTTCGTCCTGCATACACCATGGGCGGCGAAGGCGGCGGTATGGTTTATAATAAAGAAGAGTTAAAGACCGTCTGTGCAAGAGGTCTGCAGGCATCTTTGGTTGGTCAGGTACTGGTTGAGGAGTCCATCCTCGGCTGGGAAGAGTTGGAACTTGAGGTTGTTCGTGATGCCAAGGGCAACATGATCACCGTTTGTTTCATCGAGAACATTGACCCCTTGGGTGTTCACACCGGTGACTCTTTCTGTAGCGCACCCATGCTGACCATTTCGGAGGAGACCCAGAAAGAACTCCAACGTCAGGCATATAAGATTGTAGAGGCCATCGAGGTAATCGGTGGTACCAATGTACAGTTTGCACACGATCCCGTTTCCGGCAGAATTATTGTTATTGAGATTAACCCCAGAACCTCTCGTTCTTCCGCACTTGCATCCAAGGCAACCGGCTTCCCCATCGCATTGGTTTCCGCAATGCTTGCAAGCGGTATGACCCTGGACGAGATCCCCTGCGGTAAGCACGGCACCTTGGACCAGTACAAGCCGGGCGGCGATTATATTGTAGTAAAGTTTGCTCGTTGGGCATTTGAGAAGTTCAAGGGCTCTCAGGATAAGTTAGGTACCCAGATGCGTGCCGTAGGTGAGGTTATGAGCATCGGTAAGACCTACAAGGAAGCCTTCCAGAAGGCAATTCGTTCTCTGGAAATCGGCAGATACGGGCTGGGCGGAGCCAAGGACTTTGGCGAAAAGACCAAGGACGAACTTCTGACCCTTTTGAATGTTCCAAGTAGTGAGCGTCACTTTATCATGTATGAAGCCCTCCGCAAGGGTGCTACCGTGGACGAGATTCACGAAAGAACCAAGGTAAAGCACTACTTCATCACCCAGATGAAGGAACTGGTTGAGGAAGAAGAAGCGTTGAAGGCAAAAGCAGGTTCTGTTCCCGATGTGGAAACCTTGAAAAAGGCAAAGCAGAACGGTTTTGCGGATAAGTACTTAGCACAGCTCCTTGCAGTTTCCGAAGAGGAAATCCGCAAGGCAAGAGAGGATGCCGGCATTGTAGAGAAGTGGGAAGGCGTTCATGTCAGCGGTACCGAAGACGCGGCGTACTACTACTCCAGCTATAATATCGAAAATGATCTGCCTGCTGTGGACAACGGCAAGCAGAAGGTTATGATTTTAGGCGGTGGCCCCAACCGAATCGGCCAGGGTATCGAGTTTGACTATTGTTGTGTTCACGCATCCAAGGCGCTGAAGAAACTTGGTTTTGAGACCATCATTGTCAACTGTAACCCCGAGACGGTTTCTACCGACTATGACACATCCGACAGACTCTACTTCGAGCCTTTGACCTTAGAGGATGTTCTGAGCATCCATGACAAGGAAAAGCCGGTAGGCGTGATTGCCCAGTTCGGTGGCCAGACTCCCCTGAACCTGGCGGCAGCACTGAAGGCAAACGGTGTCAATATTTTGGGTACTACCCCCGAAACCATCGACCTGGCAGAGGACAGAGATCTGTTCCGTGCCATGATGGATAAGTTAGAGATCCCCATGCCCGAATCCGGCATGGCAGTCAATACCGAAGAAGCATTGGAGATTGCCGAGAATATTGGTTATCCCGTTATGGTTCGTCCCTCTTACGTACTGGGCGGCCGTGGTATGGAAGTGGTTTATGACAGCGAGTCCCTGACCTACTACATGCAACAAGCCGTTGGCGTAACCCCTGACAGACCCATCCTGATTGACCGTTTCTTAGGCAGAGCAACCGAGTGCGAGGCAGATGCTGTCAGCGACGGCACCAATGTATTCGTTCCCTCTGTTATGGAACATATCGAATTGGCAGGTGTCCACTCCGGTGACTCCGCTTGTGTAATTCCTCCCAAGAGCCTCACTGCAGGACAGATGGACACCATCAAGGAATACACCAAGAAGATTGCCAAGGAAATGAACGTAGTTGGTTTGATGAACATGCAGTACGCCATCGAGGACGGCGTGGTTTATGTACTGGAGGCAAACCCCCGTGCATCCCGTACCGTTCCGTTGGTTTCCAAGGTTTGCGGTATCAACATGGTACAGCTCGCAACCGAGATTATGACCGCACCCCTCACCGGCAAGGAGTCTCCCGTTCCTTCCCTGAAGGAGAAGAAACTCCGTCACTGCGGTGTTAAGGAAGCGGTATTCCCCTTCAATATGTTCCAGGAAGTTGACCCTCTGTTGGGCCCTGAGATGCGTTCCACCGGTGAGGTTCTGGGTATTTCCCAGAGCTTTGGCGAAGCCTTCATCAAGGCGCAGGAAGCAGCGTCCACCAACCTTCCCATGGAAGGTACCATCCTGATCAGTGTCAACGATGCGGACAAGCCGGAAGCTCTGCTTGTGGCAAGAACCTTCCACGAGTGCGGCTTCAAACTGGTAGCAACCGGCGGTACCTATAACATGATTAAGGCCACCGGTATTCCGGTAGAACGGGTAAACAAGATCAGCGAAGGCAGACCCAACGTGACCGACAAGATTACCAACCACGAGGTAGACTTTGTGGTAAACACTCCTGTAGGTAAGGCAGGCGCCGAGG
>JAZRCD010000133.1:0-1392 GCA_045635425.1 Ructibacterium sp.
ACGCTGGAAGAAGCAAAGAACCTTATCAAAATGATTTATGAGAAATTTCCGGTGGAGGTTTAACAATGACGGGAAGGTGGAAAGAACTCCTGCCGCTTTCGGGTGGTGAATATCAAATAACGTTCACCACCCGGGAGAACCCCGGGAAGCTATACCGGCAGTTGAAGGATTCTGAAATCAGCCTTGACTTGAAGAAGTGGGAGAAAGTCCGGTCAAAGGATGCTAACGCTTTTATGTGGAGCCTTTGCACGGAGATCGGAAACGCTATCAAGCCGCCTGTCCCGAAAGAGGATGTTTACCGGAAAGCGATCAAGGACGTTGGTCACTATTTCCCGGTTCCGGTTCGTGACGATCTTGTAGAGGAATGGAAAAAGGTTTGGAGCCGGAAAGGTACAGGCTGGTTTGCGGAGGTTACGGACAAGAGCAAGAACCCGGGTTATACACTGATGTTTTCCTACTGCGGGAGTAGCACATACACGGTTTCGGAAATGTCCCGGCTGATTGACTATCTAAAGGACGAAATGAACCAAATGGGGCTATTGATTCCGATATCAAAGGAAGAAGAAAAGAGGTTGCTTGAACAATGGGGAAAAGCGTAATGCAGAAAGACCGGGCTTGCTACTTCTGCGGGAGGTTAGACACTCTGGAAAGGCATCACGTTTTCGGCGGGGTAGCAAATAGACCGATTTCAGAAAAATACGGGCTTTGGGTTTATCTCTGTCATAACTGCCATACAGGGAAAGCCGGGGCGCAGTATGACAAGGAAAAGAACCTGCTTTTGAAACAGGATGCACAACGGGCTTTTGAAAAGACGAACTCCCGGAAAGACTGGATGGAGTTAATCAGAAAAAATTACCTTGGATGAGGAGGGCGAAACAATGACACAACAGGAAAGGATTCTGAAATACATTGACGATTTCGGAAGTATAACCCCAATGCAAGCTTTCTCTGATTTGGGGATTACGAAACTTTCAACCCGGATATCCGAAATGATCCGGCACGGGGAGAAGATACGAAAAGTGCCGCAGACCAGCAAGAACCGTTACGGTCACATCGTTCGGTTTATGCGGTATGAGAGGGCGGTGTGATGGATGCGGTCACACTTAAAAGTCTATTTCGACTTTGAGACGAAAGCAAAGGAACTGGAAGACCCGGAAAAAGGGCGGTTACTCCTGGCAATGCTCCGTTACGCAAAGGAAGGGACGGAGCCGGACATGATCGGCAATGAGCGTTTCCTGTTCCCGGTATTTAAAGCCCAGATTGATGAGGATATTAAATCCTATGACACAAAGGTTGCGAACGGTTCAAAGGGCGGCAGACCGGTTATCAATCAGAAACCGAACAAAACCGAAAATAACCTAACCGAACCGGAAGAAACCGAAACGAACCGGG
>JAZRCD010000134.1:0-8720 GCA_045635425.1 Ructibacterium sp.
CGACTTGATGGTTATTGTTTTGCTATCAATGATACTATTGGGATGATCCAGGGTGGTTCCATGAAAACCATCTGCGATTCCTCGTTCCATAACCAGCCCATGGTACCGTTCCAGCGCAAAATAATTTTCGGTAGTTTGATAGGTTACACCCTCACCATACAGAATCCCCTCCATCATTTCACAATGAAGCGTGTTGTACGCAAGGGCAAGCGCCTGCCCATAGGTCAGCTTTCCTGTAATGTCAATTCCATCGGTAATACCCGCTCTATTTGCAATCTTCTGCCAATTCCAGTAGGGGTCTACCACCTTGTATCCCAAAACAGATGCAAACACTTTATATGCCGCCTCTGCAGTTGCCGGCTCCTCGGGAGCATAATTTCCATCTCCCACGCCATTAATCACACTGGTTACCGCCAATGCGCAGATATCCTCATAATAAGGATGAGATGGTGCTACATCATAAAAGATCTGTTCATCTCCAAGATACTTTGCATTCGCAACTCTGGCTGCCACATGGGCAAGTTCACCACGAGTAACGATTTTTTCATACTGCACATCTTCAGTAATAATTCCAAGATAGCGCAAAAGACCTTCTTCACCAGTTGTCAACAAGGCTCCTTTATCCGATGCGGTAACCACAGAACCAAACGAAACGGGGAGTAATAAACTAATGATAAGAACAAAGATAACCAACGGTTTCATATTTTTTTTCATGTTGCTTATCTCCTTTCGTTAATGTACTCACATAATCTGTAAATAGATACTGCAGCTTCTGCCCTTGTAGCACGAGAAAGAGGTGCAAAACAATTATCTCCTACACCATTCATCAATCCTGCCTCGCTTAATGCAAAGACACTTTCCTGTGCATATTCAGGGATATCCGCAAAATCATCATAAACAAACGCTATTTCAACCGGATCGGTATCATAACCATTCAGTTTCATGGTTCGTTTTATAATGACAGCCATATCTGCACGGGTAATGTTTTCCCCTATACCAAACTCAGTATCGCTGATTCCTTGAATAATTCCCATCTCATAGGCAGAAAGCACATATTCGTAATACCACGCACTCTCATCCACATCACGAAAAGCAACCGAGCCATGGGTCGAAGTAGAAATGTTAAATGCCTTCATAACGAGCTTTAAGAACTCTTCCCTCGTAATATTTCGTTCGGGACCAAATAACCCATTGCCATCTCCACTTAAAATTCCTCTCGCCTGCAGATTCAAAATGCTGTCTTCGGCCCAAGGAACACTCTCCAAATCAGTAAACAACTTCACATCTCCAACAGGCTGAACAGGTTGCGGGGTGGCTTCATCAAAGACAGTGACACCGCCGGAACCACCGGCTGCTCCACCACCGGCACCACCGGCTACTCCGCCACCACCAAAACCACCTCCGGTGGCAGCACCACCAGCTCCGTTACCGGCCTGTGCTTCCACACTCTTTTGGATTGCAGTTGCAGTATTGAACCCCTGAATAATATCCGATGTCGAAAGATAGGTCTTATCCAGCATCCGCATAAACAAATCCTTGGTGCTTTTCACACCTTCAACCGACGCAAGATTGAGATTCATTTCCTTTGCGCATTCTGTCAGATAATCACGATAGGTAGTCAAAATGATTGTCTCCAACGCAGACCATTTTCCTTCTGCCACCGCAGTATTCACTTCAGCAAGAAGCTTACGTTTCTCTTCTTCGGTCGAAATAACCGACCGAAGTACCGCTCTCATTTCGTACAAATCAACAATCCTATTCTCACCTACAACAGCTTGATAGCGAGCATAGGCTTCATCTGCAAAGTTTTCTTGTGTCATCAGTGTTTTTTCTTCATCGCTGCCATAGGTCAGAACAAAATTTTTAAAAGAAGTTACGTCAGTAATGGGATTTTCTGCCAGAATATCCTCACAGTTGAGTTGTACCTCTTGGTCGACTGCAACAGAACTTCCATACTGAATCCGCAAAGTATATTCTCCGCTTGCACAAATTGGATCAACTGCAATCAGTAGCTCCACAAGGCCGTACTTGTTTGCCTTCGTCTGTGCTACTGCCTTCAGATTTCCGCCATCATCCAGCAATGCTGCCGAAACAGTTTCTTCCGCATCAACCAAACCGGAAATCACTACCTCATTGTAACGAACTTCCGTTACAAGACCGGTCTGCTGTCCTTCGGCTGGTCGTCCCTCTGCAGTATTAGGCGTACAGCTTCCTTTCGCCGCAACAAGAGGAATGGTTGTATCCACAGAATCCCAAACCATAATAGCAGGCTCATTCTTACTCATATCGACACCGCTGACATCAAAGGCAGTTGACAAATCGGTGTCTCTACCTAAAAACATGATGTAATCCTTGGCATCTACAAAAGAGGTGTATCCATGTTCCTTGTTGTAAGTTGCTCCAATCACTGTTGCTCTTCTATCGTATGTAGCATAGGGATGTCCAACCGATGCGCTCGCAGCAACCGACATGGTTCCACCGGAAACAATCGGCTCTGAAAGTTCTACCGGAATTCCTGTATAAACCCGAAGATTATCAACTTTATATACGCTTACTTCGGCTTCAAACTTTATTTCTTCCGCACCGGTATTATCTACCATTGCCACATTGGTAGCAAGGATTCCCCATGCAGTTTCTCCACTCTTGCGATAGTAAATATTTGCAAATCCGTTTCCATCAAACCAGAACAAATATTCATACCAAGCACCAAGTTCCCTGGAGTGACTAACCGAAAAATTGCCGGTGGCTGCCTGAATGAAAGAATATGTTTCCGCAAAAGTCCACCGCAACCGTTTCCCATCAGCAACCACACTGGTTGCTGAGGCTCCCTCTTCTAACCGGTGATCCATCTTCAGGTACCATTCACCATCTAAGTCAAAGTTAGTCAAAGAAATCACAGAAGAGCCGCCAGTTCCCTCCGGTAACTTATTGGCAACAAGTGCTCCATTTTCAACCTTCATATTATTTAAGATAACATCGGTGTCTGCAATCGCAAAATCTTTATCCAGCCAAACCTTGTTGTTTTCTGCCGCAATGACAGCCGGGTCATCCAATAGGTTGCTCTTGGAATAAACTTTAAAATACTCAATTTCTGCCGAGCCGTCAATGGCCTCAAACACCATGCCATTGATTCCGCTCTCTGCACCGGTAGTGTCAACATCACTTAAAACCTTTGTCCATGTAGTTTCACTATCTGTCTTATGGTATACCGAGTAAACCGAAGCTTTTTCTGCATCACGAACAATTCTGTAACTGTGCCATACATCAGCCTGATTCTCTGCTCCGCTCACAAAGGTAGACTTTAATTTGCTAACCGAAAGATCCTGTACGTAATAAGAAGCATTTTCGTTAACATCGATCACAAATTGAATATCGCTACCAACCGCACCGTCGCTGTTTTGCAACTTGAGTGCCTTTGTTGCTTTAATCTTTACATCTGCATATCCACCCATCGGAATCGCCGAACCGTCCATGGTAACCTTCTGCCCTGCAGAAATGCTTACCGCACTATTAGTAAATACTTCCACGCATTTTTCCGGCTTGGTAACACTGTCTTCAATATTCCCTACGGGAACAGGAACAGCACCATAATATTTGATACTTTCAATATCTACGGTAGCACCACCACCGGGTCCAATGCTAACGTTGCTGGCAACACCGCCGCTCCGCTTTCCTGCAGATGTTCCAAGAATCGTATACTGCGCATCCTCTGCCGCCTTATAAGACAATTCATAACCGCTTTCTGCATTTTTAATCTTCAAAGTAACTTTTTGATTTCTCAATGCCGCTGTAGCATCTGCAGAAAATGTCATCGTGGCATTGTTACTTCCGGAAATCCATGCTCCGGCTTCGTGAATCTGCATATACGCTCGAGTATCATCGGCGTCAGGCACCTGAATACTTACATTCTGATCATTGGCTCCATCTACGGTAATATTGGCCTTTAAGGTAATCTCTACCGCATCGCCTACACTTCCCAAAGGCTTTGGATCAATCACTGCACCATAAAACCCATTGGTTTTCCCGGTTACATTAACTTCATCCACCCGACGCAGAACCGCCTCCTCTGTCGGGGTCGGAGCATCCGCTACAGCATAGCATGTGATAGAATCAACCATTAGGGTTGCACCACCACCGGCAAAAAAATTGCAATTCAAACTCTCAGCTCCGGTACGCTTTCCTGTTGTGGTTAAAAGTTCGGTATAGGTGCCGTTAGACTCTTTAAGATAAATGCTATAAGTGCTCTCATTGTTTAAAAAGAGCAAGGTTACATCCGTATTCCGGATTTTAGCAACATCCTCTGCCGCAAAAGCCGCAATTTCGGATGCCGAGTTAGAAATCCATGCTCCGGTTTCATGTATACGCATATAAACACGATTGGTATCACTGCCGTAAATATGAAACTCGGCAAGCTGATCGTTTGCTCCATCTACGGTAATTGCTGCATGAAACTTGATTTCCACCGCATCTCCGGTATCCCCTAAGGCGGCGACGCCATCTGCGGGAGCGAGGTACTTGGACGACGTTACCGTATAGCTGCCAAAACCGGTTTCACGAATGGCATAGTAGCCCCCCATCAACTCACTCAAAGTATAACTTTCTCCTGCCGCCCACACTCCGGCAATCGGCATTCCAATTATTAGCATACACACACTCAGAAGTAATGCCAGAATTCTTGTTTTTATCATAGTAACTCTCCCCTTTCTGCGGTGTATGCACCAGAGACCAGATGCTTCACTCTGCATTTCAAGATAGTTTTTCATTACCCACATCGATATATAGCAGGAAATTTCAAAAATTTCCTGCTATATATCAAACCATATATACTATTATTCTTACAATTTAGTCGACCACAATATTACGAGCAGACACAACGGGATTGATGACTGTAAAGCCATCCCACAGGAATACCTTAACCTTGGTTATTCCGCTCTTCACGGTAGTATCAAAGATTTCTTCTGCCTCACCACCTGCGCCATCAATCGTACGCAGATCAGCTGCCAGAAGATTATCATCATTATCATATCCTGCAAAGATTAGTTTGCCCGATACACCATTTGTCAAGGCACGGAGATTATCGCGCTTCAGGGTTGCACCATCTGCAAGTGTCGCGGTTTTGTAGGCACCATCTGTCAAGGTAATTCCGTTTGCAGAAACCGGGCCATAAATCTTCACATAATCAACCTGTGCAGCCCCTGTTGCAGAATTCAAATCAAAGCTATTTCTGGATGCAGCTCTCCCTTGGGTGTCTGTTTCTTTCACCAATACCCATGCTTTATCACTTTCACCCTTGTGATAAATGGAATAACAATTGATATCAGTAGCACTTCTAACAATGCGATACACATGCCACTCATCCGCTCTGTTCTTCAAATAAGATACTACAAAAGTGTTACCGGCATACGGATAACAATACGAAGTTCCATTTGGCGTCAAGCAAATCTGAACATCACTACCCGTTGTTACACCATCAGCAGTTTTGATCCAAAATACCTCGGACGGCTTGAATTTAAATTCCGCATAACCACCCATGGGAATATCTGCTTCTTTCAAAGAAAGAGTCTCTCCTTCCGCAATGGTCAGAACACCATTGGAAATTGTCGAGGAAGTCCCCAAGGTAAATTCGCCGTTTACGCTACCATTGTCGAAGTTTTGCTCCACCAGAGCGTAGCAGGAACCGGCTTTCGCTGCAGAATCAGCCAAACCTGCAGATTCATAACACTTTGCATAATCCAAAACAACGGAACCGTTTATAACGATATTGGTTCTGCCGGTATCTGCGGTTCCTTTCCCGGTAGAAGTAAAGATTTTTTCGTATTCACCATTGCTATTCTTCACATACAGGATAAAATTATTGCCATTATTGAGAATCACCATGGTTGTATCAACATTACGGATTTTCTGCACCGCATCTGCAGAGAAAGCTTCTACTTCATTTCCATTTTTGATCCATGCACCAGTTTCATGAATTCTCAACCATGCACGCAATCCATCACTTCCAGCCATTACAAAATCAGCATACTGATCATTGCCTCCCTCAATGGGGATATTGGTGCGGAACTTCAATTCCGCAAAATCTCCGGTGTTGCCCAACACATACCCACCATCTGCCGGAGAAGAAGTATAAACAGACGTGGTAACGTTGTAAGGACCGATTACATCACGGAGGTAATAACTGTCACCAAACAGCTTACCATCATAGTAAGTAATCGACGCAATATCTACCGTAGTAGCGTTGGATACACCGACATTAACTGCAGTACCTTCGCCGCTTCGCTTTCCGGTGGTGCTCAACACATGACGATACGTTCCATTTTCCTTCATATAAATGCTGTAGTTACTTTCGTTGTTAACAAATAATAAAGTAACATCCTGATTCAACATTTTCTCTGCATCGGCATCAGAAAAGATCGCAATATCACTATAGTTATCGTTGTTGGTTACATCCACACGATTTTCCCGAACAGTCATGTAAAGTCTTTGACCATCTCCATCATAAATGACAATGCCAACCGATTCGTCGACAGAATCATCGGTTAATTCCATGTTAACCTTAAAGGTCATTTCTACGGCATCACCGGCCAACCCCAAAGCGGCCCCCTCTGTAGGAGACACCCACAGCATCTTGGACGAGCTGGCAGTGAGATCTGTTTTTGTTTCACGAACAGAATAAAAATCACCCAGCAAGTCGGTCAAAGTGTAGGTTTCCGCCTCGGTAGCAAATGCCGGAACAGACACCATGGTTGCCAGCATCAAGCATGCCAGCAGAACAGCTAAAAACTTTTTCATAATAAAACCTCCTGAAATTTAATTTGTTATGCCCCAATCAAAAAGTCAAATCATTTTACATTATTATATATATCAAACGCAGTTCGAAATCACATTTTCCTCTCAACTGCGTAGTGAACATGATTTAAGTATACTTGTTCTTCCTTTGCCTTGTAAACAAGCAACATTTTCCTGATTTGGAAAAACATTTTTCCTCTTATCCCTCAGCAATGAGTTTCTTCAGGTAATCATGCGCCATCTGAATATCTGCCGCAGGATTATCTCCGACTTCACGCTCTATGGTAAGAAATCCCTTATAACCAATATCATCGAGTGCTTTTAAATATTCCGGGAAGGGTACCGCACCGGTACCCAAAGGAACTTCCTTATAATACGGACGCTTAGAAACCGTTTTTGGAACAGGATAACCATATCGAAGACCATCTTTGGCATGGGTATGAACAATATAATCTTTCAAGTTATACACACCTTGTACCGGGTCATCAGCGGATGTCATAATCAGGTTTGCGGGATCAAAGTTAACTGCAACACCGGTAGAACCCAAAGTATCCAAAAATTGCTTTAACAAAAAACTCCGTTCTGGCCCGGTTTCAATGGCAAAATGAGAACCGATGGAATCTGCGTATCGACTCAGTTCAAAACACGCCTCCTGCATAATCTTATAAGTATCTTCCTCTTTATCGTCCGGAACCTTACCAATATGAGTGGTTACAATATCCGTTTCTAAATCCTTTGCAAGGTCCAGGATACGCTTGGATTTTTCAATCAGTTCAGGATTCAGCTCCGGATTGGTAAAACCTTTCCCCAAATCTCCGCACAGTGCAGAGAAGCAAAGTCCATTGTCTTTTACATACTGTAACAATTCTTTGCGCTTTGTACTATTTAGTTCTTCAGGGGAAGTGGCACCCGCTACTGCATACATCTGGATACCGGTTGCTCCTACCTTTGCGGCCGCCGCAATTGCCTCTTTTGTAGGCAATTTAAACGAATCAATAATGGATCCAATTGGAAAGTTGTACATTTTTTCTCCTCTTTTCATTTTTTTCTTGAATTTTCTGCAAATATATTGTACAATATTTACAGAAAAGTAACAAGTTTGTATTTTGCGGTTTTGTAACACAATTTTGCGATTCCAGGAGGTGTTTTCTATGCAAAACGTATTTCTTGAAGAATTTAAGAGTTTATTAAACGCGGACGTTATTGCGCGGAAAGATACTATAGATACTTTAAAAAATTGCAAGTCGCCTTCCCATTGGCATCCGGATGTGGAGTTTTTGTGTTGCATCAGCGGAAGTGCTAGCGTCTGGGTCAACGGCAAACAAGTTTCCATGGAACCAGGAGATATTATTACTGTGAATACCAACCGCATCCATAGCGTTCAGATGCTTTCTCCTGTTAGCTACTACTGTCTCAAATTCGATACGCCTTTTTTTGATTTTTTGGATTTAGATGTCAGCTCCAGCATCTTTTGTGAAAAAATCCATGACAAAATAGCTTTCGATTTGGCAGCGGAATGCTACAACTGTTATTTTTCCGAAAAGCGAGATTCCTTCCATATTGCAAGAATCAAAAGCATATTCCTTTCCTTTCTCTTGCATATGGGGCAGAACCACCTGTATTCCAACGAAGATGTTACCGTCTATTCCTCCAAAAAATATTCCAGTATTATGGACACTATGGTATATATCAGCAAAAATTATACCCAACCACTAAGCTTGACTCATCTGGCAGATCGAGTCAATTATAGCAAGTATCATTTTTCGCGTTTTTTCAAGGAAGTCACCGGAAATAGCATTACCGACCATATCAACCACATTCGTTGCAATGTTGCCCAAACCCTTTTGACCGAAACCAACAAACCTATTTCCGAGATATGCTACGACATCGGTTTTGATAACAAATCATACTTTTCCAAAACCTTCAAGAAGTTT
>JAZRCD010000135.1:0-3657 GCA_045635425.1 Ructibacterium sp.
TTTTTGGTGGATTGATTGGCAGCAGGGTAACACCACCTCGGTGCCGGGTCTTGACCCTCTTTGGATGCTGAATCATTTCCACTATATTGATAACGAAAAAGACGGAAAACGGGGGCTGATTTTCTCTCGATATTCCGGACCGGGTAGCCATCGATATCCTATCGGTTTCTCAGGAGATACTCATATTACATGGGATTCTTTGGATTTCCAACCCTACTTTACGGCAACGGCATCCAATATTGGATATGGCTGGTGGAGTCATGATATCGGTGGGCATGCCCACGGCTATCGGGATGAGGAACTTGCGACCCGTTGGTTCCAGTTGGGAACCTTCTCGCCCATCAATCGTCTGCATAGTTGCGACAGTAAATTCCTCGGAAAAGAACCTTGGAAGTATAATAAGATTTCGGAACTTTCTATGAAGAAGTTCTTAAAACTTCGTCACGAACTGATTCCCTATCTCTATACCATGAACTATCGTGCACATGCTATGGACGAACCACTGGTTCAGCCTCTTTACTATAACTGGACCGAGCCGGAGAGTCGGATGATGAAGAATGAGTACACCTTCGGTACCGAGATGCTGGTATCACCCATTACCTCTCCTGCAGATGCGGAGACCAAGATGGGAAGTGTTAAGACCTATCTTCCCAAGGGCGTTTGGTATGACTTCTTTAACCATCGTCGGTATCAGGGCGGACGGATGGTAACCATGTTCCGTGATTTGTTTGAAATGCCTGTTATGGTTAAGAGCGGTGGTATCATTCCCATGGCAAAACTAACTCATGTAAATGACATTGAGAATCCTGAAAACATGAAGATCAAGGTGTTTGCAGGAAGTGACAATACCTTTGAACTCTATGAGGATGATGGTATTACCAACGGATTTCAAAAGGGAGAATCGGTTATCACAAAGATGGAACTGAAATGGAATGATGCTCCGGAATTTTTGATTTCTGCACCCAATGGCGATACATCTTTGATTCCAGAAAAGCGCAATTATGAAGTAGAATTTGTGGGAGTTTGCGGAGCAGATTCTATACGGGTAACCGAGGACGGAAAAGAAAAGGCATTTACCAAGATTGTTACAGACAACACGATTGTTGTATCGGCAGAAAATGTGTCCGGTGAACTTAAAATCGTGATGGAAAAGGTAGAAGAGGCCGACAATAATGCGCTGGAACAACTCTATGCCGTGATTGAAAAATTGGAACACATCCCCAATGATATTAAAAATACTATTCAGAAAATTGTGGAGAGCAAAGAGAACATCGGCAGAAAACTGAATGAACTTAATGAATTGGATTTGAGCAAGAACGTATTGCTTGCTTTAACCGAAATTATGATGATGAATGAATAAAAGAAGCACATCACTCTTTATGGAGTGATGTGCTTTTCTTAATCACGAAAATCTTTTTCAAAGGACAGAACCGTGCCGTCCAGAGCGTCAATGGTGATATCATATTCCATATGATCATGAATAAATTCTACTTCGTATTGGGCGATGCCATCGTCCCGGTCAAGATCTGCTTTGATAAACTTAACATTGTCGCTCTCAATACCGGCATGTTCAAGAGCAATAGATTTGGCCTTGTCCGGGCCAATCAGAGAGTCGGCTTGAGGTGCAGGTTTGGAAGGAGCGCCCTGCTGAGATTTTTTATTTTGCGGTGGTGCCTGATGAAAGTCAGGATGCAGGTCACATCCTACTGTAAAGACGAGTAAAAGTGAGAACAACAAGATCAATTTCTTCATAATATCAACTCCTTTTTATAGTATACCAAAAATAAAATTGTTCTATGAACAGTATTTTACTTAATTATATCCAAAAAGACGAAAAAAAGCAACAAAAAATTTGAAATATGGGAAAGGCAATAAAAGGAGAGAAGAGTAGAAGAATCTTAAAATAGGCATGGAGGGTTATTTGTTGCGCTCTATTGACAAGAAGTGACAGAAAGGCTATACTTAAATTATAAATTATGAAAAATAATCAGCAATGAGTATTGTTGAGAAAGCGGAGGTAGAGGGAATGATAGCATGTAAAGTATGCGGAACAAAGGTTGAAGAAAATCTTAACTTTTGTCCTCAATGTGGTGCAAACCTAAAAGAAAAGGGTGTTCCGGAGCAGACTCCCGTGCAACAACCTTCCATGTATCAAGCGCCTATTCAGCAACCGCCTATTCAGCAACCGCCTGCTCAACAGGAGCCGATTCAACAGGAATTTATTCCTGAAATTCCCATTATGACAGCACAAGAGCCCGTTGTTATGCCTGAAAGAAAGCCAAAGAAAGGGAAAAATAAAGGCTTGATGATTGCTATTGTCTGTTTGATTGCAGTTGTTCTGGCGGCAGCTGCTGCAGCAACGCCGTATTTGATGAAAATGGCGAAAAAGGGTGGCGACAATAATGAGAAGGTCGTGGCTGAAAGTAAGGAACTTAAAAATCTTGAAGCTGCCGAACTTACTACATTAGCGCTGTACCCTGATCGTGAAGTGGAAAAGGATGACATCAAGACCTTTGCAAAGCTTATTGAAGAAAGAATACAGATTCTCGGGGATGCTTATGAGATTCAGGTTGAGGATGACAGAATCGTCCTGATTGTTGAGAAGAATCTTCTTGGTGAAACTGCCAACGAAAGAACCACCATGGTTGAGATGTTGATAAGCCGTGGTAATATTGGTCTCGGCAAGAGGGATATTGTCTATGATGACATCAGTAAAGATATCATGCTAGAGCCTAATGTGGTAGAATTTAATCGGGCAGATTTCCTTAAGGATTACAAGGCCAATATGGAAGATGAGAGATATGCGCAACTTGAGGAAATCAACGAAGATGCCATTTATGCCGTGGAGATTAAGACTGAAGAGCAGGTTCAGGAACATCTGGAAGATTTGGTGGATGACGATGAGAAGAGTTACAAGATCTCTTGCCTCCATGACTATGCCGACGGTGATTATTCTTACGATAAAGAGATTGGTTATTTCGGAACTGTTTTCCTTGAAGACCCGAAGGATATTACCAAGGCATATATCGTAAGTCCGGCGGCATCCAGTCAGAAAAACGCTGAACTTATGAAGTATATTCTTTCTCAGGATAGAATGGAATTTGGCCTTGTTATGGATATTCTCGATGAACCCAACTGGGAGACCGAAGGAAAGCATCTTGGAGAGAATCAGGTTGCTTCTATGGATGGAGAAACCATTACAGCCCTTTGCACACCGGATAAAGTCACTCGGAGTTACAATTCTGAAGTTGATTTTGCAGAGTACGAAGCTGTGGTAAAGGCAAGACTTGATAAGTTAGGTATTGACTATATGTTTGGTACTACCGGTTTTGACGACAAGACCTATTGCGTAAGAGTGGAACCTAAGAATTTTGCTCCGGACTTCTTCCGATTGATCTTCTCTCAGCGTTCTTTGCCTGTACGTTCTGCGTTTGATGAAGTTAGTGTATTCTCTTCCATTGAAGTGGTAGAAGAAGGCGGAAAGACAGCACTTCGTCTGAAAACATACAAGAGTTTGGAAGAAATTCAGAGTGAATACGAGATTGATAACAACACCCTCTATCTGATTGCCAATGATGTAACCATTGCCAGCGCAGATGTGACTAAACTTGTGGAGCAGGATGGCAACTACTATCTTGATTTTGAGGAATTCTTGTG
>JAZRCD010000136.1:0-2599 GCA_045635425.1 Ructibacterium sp.
CGATTTCATCAGCATCAATCACGGTAACGTTCTTCAACATGCTTTCCAGTTCACTGATTCGAACTTCTACCTGTGCCTGCTCGTTCTTTGCCTCATCATACTCCGAGTTCTCGGACAAGTCACCAAAACCAAGAGCTACCTTGATTTTCTCAGAAACCTCTTTCCGTTTCTTGGTTTTTAAATATTCCAGTTCGTCCTCTAATTTCTTGAGACCTTCTGCTGTTAAGGTAATCTTTTTCTCAGCCATGTTTTGTTCCTCCGTATTTTCATCATCATATGATTTTTCTATAATTACAAACAATTATTATACTAGAATTTTTCAATCTTGTCAACCGCTTTTTCGCATACACCATCCGCAAAAGGAGGCTGCCTCCCAAAGGTCAGGATATTGCTTCAGCAGATTTTCCTGATCCACCTGATATCCGCGAAGATTCAATCCCATCCTTTTCCCGTCAAGAACGGTCATGCCGTCCATAAAAATCTTGCCCTGATTCACATCTGCAAGAATACTGTTTCCTCGTTCCTTCCATGGAAATTCTCTGTATAATTCAGGACATACACCATACTCCCGAATCAACATTTCCTCAATCCGCTCTGCCTTTTCCCGTTGTTGGGTTACAATCCCAAGACATCGCACCTTCTGACTGATTGCAATAGCAAGAGTGCCACAAACGTCACTGCATTCTCTGTCAGCAACCCATCCGGTTTTCTCATCCGGTGCATGATCATATCCTCTTAAAACCGATTCTAACGCCTCGCTCATTTCCTTCGGTACAACCGGGCATTTCACCCACTGTGCCGCCTTTACGGGGAAACCAAATGTCCTGCCGCAGACAATGGTCGGAATCACCACATCTGCCCCCAGTTTTCTCAAAAACCGTTCCCCTTTTCCATAGAGTCGCCTTTTCTGCCATCGGCTTTTTTGCTTCAGTCTTTCCCGTGGAAGAGAAAATTCTGCAACAACAACCGATATCCCTTCCTGAAATCGTTCTTTTTCAACAATCTTGGTTTTTCCTACCGTCTCTCTATCCTCTCGCACCGAAAGAATCCCAAGACAGATCACTTTTGAAGATATTGGAGCGCCGCCTGAAGTTGTTGGTCTTCCTCGGGATCAAGATTGGACAAAGTCTGATACTTCTCCACATCCATCACAATCTCTTGGTCCGGCTCAATTCCCTTTTCGTGAATACACTCTCCGTCAGGAGTGAAATATCTCGCTATGGTAAGGGACAGTATCTCTAACTCACCGATATTATACACACTTTGCACCACGCCTTTTCCGTAGGTTTTTTCACCAATCTGGTAACCCACGCCGTGATCCTTCAAGGCTCCGGTTAATATCTCACTGGCAGAAGCAGAGCCCTGATTGGTCAAAATCACAAGAGGAAACTCCTTTCCATCTTTGTTGGAACGATATTCCTCTCTGTACCCGTATCGGTCCTCGGTATAAACAATCAGTTCTCCTTTTTCGACAAACAGTCCCGCAATAGAAACTGCCTCATCAACCAATCCGCCCGGATTGTTTCTCAAATCAAGGATCAATGCTTCCATTCCTTCTTTTTGGAACTTTTCATACATCTCCCTAAACTTCTCACCGCACCCCTCTGTAAATTGGCTCAGGTTTATCCTTCCCACCGTATCGGTTAGCATTTCACCTGCAACACTGGGAATCTCGATTTCTCTCCGCTTCAAGGTAATATCCTGAACAGAGCCGTCTTTCTTCAAAATAGTCAGGGTTACTTCTTTCCCTTCTTCCCCACGCATTACAGCAGTAGCTTCGTTAATCTCCTGCCCGGAATAGTCCGTTCCGTCCACCTTTAAGATTTTATCTCCGGTGGTCAAACCTGCCTCCTCTGCAGGGCTTCCTGCAATGGCAGAAACCACCTGAATGGTATCCTCTTCTATGTTATTTTCAATATAGATTCCAACCCCACAATAGGAACCATTGATTTCTTCCATATATTTTCGGGCGTCCTCTCCCCAAAGAAAACCGCTGTAGGGATCTTCCAGTTCCGCTGTCATACCTGCCACAGCGCCGTTGAACAACTGCGTTCTGTCAACCTCTTTGTAAAAGTTGCTGTCCACCAGTTTCATCACACGGGTAAAACGGATAAACTCGGTCACCCGATCAAATCCAAAGGGATTGATTGCACCCAGCACCAACACCGATGTTGTGATAATCAATAAAACCGCAATCAGAACCAATACAGATTTTTTGATATACAATGTCTGTTCCCTCGTTTCTTTTCTGTTTAGAAGAACTGCATGGGATCAACCGCCGCACCATCTACCAATACCTCAAAATGCAGATGGGGCCCCGTGGAATTTCCCGTGGATCCTACTCGTCCGATTTGCATTCCCTGACTGACTCTTTGCCCGTCAGATACCAAAATAGCACTCAAATGACCATATAACGTCTTGATTCCGCCACCATGGTCGATGATGATACAATTTCCGTAACCACCGTTTTCCTGCGCCATAACCACCGTGCCGCCTCGAGACGCCCATACAGGGGTTCCCTGTCCGGCACCAATATCAGTTCCGGTATGAGGTCGATCTTCCCCGGTAACCGGATTGATTCGACTGGGCGCATAATGGC
>JAZRCD010000137.1:0-10523 GCA_045635425.1 Ructibacterium sp.
GCAATACGAGTGGGGGACAGTTCAGAAATGTGAACCAGACCATCTACACCACCCAGGTCAACGAATGCACCGAAAGAAGTCAAGGACTTAATGGTACCCTTGTACTGCTTGCCAACTTCTGCGGTTTCCCAGAATGCAGCAGCAGCCTTTGCGTTTTCTTCCTTTGCGATTACCTTGATAGAACCAACCACTCTCTGACGGCCTCTTCTGTCAACGTCCATCTTGATAATCTTAAAGTTCTGCTCGGTACCCAGCAATACGCCCAGATCAGCCAAGAAACGATCTGCACACTCAGATGCAGGGATAAATACCCGAACACCCTTTGCGATGGTAACAACACCACCCCGAACCAGTTCAACAACGCGACCGGTCAGGACTTCCTTATTTTCAAATGCAGCCTGAAGTTCTTCCATACCCTTCACTGCGTCAATCTTCTTCTTAGAAAGAGTTACAACACCGTCTCTGTCGCTCACATGAACAACATAAACGTCAATTTCTTCGCCCAACTTTACCAATGCATTGATATCCGCAGAGGGATCATTGGTCAGTTCATCGAAAGGAATCACACCGTCATACTTGTTGCCGATGTCAACCTGTACTTCTGTCGGGGTAATGCCAATTACTACACCCTTTACTACTTCGCCTGACTTGAGGGGCTTTAAAGTTTCTTCCAGAGCCTCTGCAAAGTTCATTTCATTGTTTTCCGCCATGGTTAAATAGACCTCCTTGATTACCACATCCGGGGTAGATGCCCCTGCGGTAATACCCACTTTGATTTTTTTGATTTCGGGGATTTCTCCCCTTAATATATATTTTTTTAATTCTTTTGCATTTTCAACGGAGTAGGTTTTCTCACACCGTTCCTTACACACCTCGAAAAGTTTACGGGTGTTGGAGCTGTTCTTACCACCTACCACCAACATACAATCGCATCGACCGGCTAACTCTGCCGCCGCCTTTTGGCGTTCTGCGGTTGCATTACATATTGTATCAAAGATTTCAACATTTGTAAAATGTTTTTTTAATTTTTCTGAAATTTTTTTGAAAAAATCTGCTCGTATGGTGGTCTGCGCCACAATTGTTAACGAAATTTGAGAATCAAGCTTTAAGATATCCTCTATTTCATCCTCATTTCCAATCATGATGGCGGTGTTTTCACACCAACCATGAATCCCTTTTACTTCAGGATGATTTTTATCACCGCAGATAATCACCTGCCGTCCCTGACTGTAGGCTTTCTCCACAATCCGATGAATCTTCTTCACATAAGGACAGGTAGCATCCACAATCCGAACATTTTTCTCCTCTAACCGAATCTGCTCTTCCTTCGGAATTCCATGGGCACGCAGGAGCAACTCCACACCCTCCGGAATTTCATCTATGGATTCCAGCACAGATAAGCCTCGGGACTTCAAATCCTCGGTAACATCCATGTTGTGAATCAACATGCCGTAGCAGGCATGCTCTCCCGAAGTCTCAGCCAATTGATATGCCATTTTTACTGCCCGATCCACCCCAAAGCAGAATCCGGCTTTCTCTGCAATCTCAACATTCATAGGGTTTCACTCCTGCCAAGGCTCCGATGCTGGGCATAATCACCTGATCGGTTACCGCCTGTAACTCATCTCCGGTGACCTTTCTGTCAAAAAATTCTTCCATGGAAATAACCTGACCGATACGGAAGGTCATCTTATGAAATAATTTGTACTCTCCTTCGATACCCACAGGGAGAATGTTCACGCCGGCTTTCACCGCAATCAACGCGGCTCCCTGTTTGCCCCGTCGCATGGTATCCCCTTTGGAACGGGTTCCCTCCGGAAAGATGGCTACGTTTTCTTGATCACCCAACATTTTAATGGCTCCGCGCAGAGCACCTACATCGCTTTTTCCGCGCTTAATTGGGAAGGCGCCTACCGCACGAAGAATTCCGCCAAAAAGCTTGTTGCGGAACAATTCTTCCTTTGCCATAAACCGAATCGGGAAAGGCAAGCATGCTCCCAGCATGGGCGGATCCATCAGACTCTTATGATTGGCACACACCACATAAGTCCCCTCGGTTGGGATATTCTCTTTTCCCTCCACACGGATTCGATACAAAAGGCAAAGGATACCTTTTACAAATCCCCGTGCAACTTGATACAAACTCATATTCTTCTACCTTTCGGAAGGATTAAATTAACGCCTTGGCAAGTTCGGTGATTTTTGCAATGGTCTCTTCCAGAGAGAGACTGGTGCTATCCACCAAAACACTGTCCTCGGCCGGTTTCAAAGGAGCAAACTCACGACTGGAATCGTTCTTATCCCTGAACTTCATCTCGGCCAAAACCTCTTCCAAGGTGGTTTCCACACCCTTTTCCTGCAGTTCCAGATAGCGACGTTTTGCACGTTCTTCCGGGTCTGCAGTCAGGAAGATTTTCAACTGCGCATCGGGAAGCACATAGGTTCCGATGTCTCTGCCATCCATAATTACGTTGGTCTCTTCAGCTAGTTTCCGCTGAAGTTCAACCAATTTTAAGCGCACCGCAGGAATCACCGCCACATGAGATGCGGCAGAAGAAATCTCCGGAGTACGAATCTTTCCTGAAACATTCTCGCCATTTAAGTAAATCTGTTGACCTTCTTCTGTGTGACAAATCTTTACATCCACACCGTCTAAGATTTCCTCTACATCAGGTGCAACCGAAGGGTCGATTCCCTGATTTACCGCCGCCAGACCAATGGCACGATACATGGCACCGGTATCAATATAAACAAATCCAAGGGCACCTGCCACCGCTTTGGCAATGGTACTCTTTCCGGCACCTGCCGGACCGTCAATCGCAATTTTAATGGTTTTCATCTGTATCCTCCAACTTTACTTTTTCCATCCTCGCAAAACACGCACCAAGGCATCTGTGCTCCATGCACTATTGGTATATTCCATTCCCGTTTTGTGTGTCATAATAACCGGAATTCCTGCCTCGTCTGCCACGGCAATCTGTTCTTTGATACCGTAAGTACCATCACAAATCAGAAGTTTTGCATCCACTTTTCGAATCAAGGCCGAGATAGCGTCTGCTGAATCCACCTGATCTACCTCAATCACATTGAGCAAAGGCAGTCCAAACTCCAACGCCTTTTCTACATCGAAGCGACCGTCACGCAAGATGGGAGCATATAACTTTCCGGAATCATCCACCCGTTCTGCAATAGCAGCTGCCGCAGCAGGCGTGGTATACAGAATGGCTGTGCCGGAAAGACAGTTCACACCCTTGGCAACCTCCTCATAAGAACCCGCCATGCCCGTCACCAAATCACGTCCGGTCTTCGGCAAGGGCAGATATTTCACATAGGGAATCTTCATCCGCCCACACGCCGTCATGGCCACACGAGACATCTCATTTCCGCCTGCATCCACATCTGCAACGCCGGTTATCTTTTCTGTTTTGAAAAGTTCTTCCATTTTAGGCACGTCAAATTTCCCCACCACAAGATTGCCGCTTCCAAAAGCCGCAGCCTCCTTCAGGGTGGGCAGAACACAAAGATGCTTCAGGTTTTCATGATCTAAAATGGCAGAGAAGTTTCTTGCTTCACTACCATTTCCGGAAAGCACAAGGATCACTATTCTTCCTCCTCGAACTGTTCTACCTCTGCATCCACATTTTCAATCAAAGATGCACCGCAAGCAGGACATACGTCCTCATCAACAGTACATACATTACCGCATACAGGGCAAACAATTTCGATCTTCTTCTCAGAAATCTGACCTGCTTTTTCCTGAAGAGCCGCAATCTTAGCAAGTTTTGCTTCCAGAATATCGCACTTCATCAATACATCATCGGGAAGGGCAGGACTCAAACCCATTTCTTCGTATACCATTTTACCGATCTGGGAATACAGTTTCTTTACATCTCCCTTAAGATCAAAAATCTGATACTTGATTTTGGTAATTTCCTTTGCTTCTCCTGCCTTTTTTGCTACGAAACTTACCGTCTTTTCCACGTGACCCTTCCAGTCAATATTTTTGAAATCTACTTTGAAGTCCATGATACATTCCTCCTTAAAAATTTATACATTAAACCGGAATAATACAATATCCCCGTCCTTCATGACATATTCTTTACCCTCGGAACGAACCAGACCCTTTTCTTTAGCAGCAGTCATGGTTCCGCATGCCATCAGGTCATCATAGGCAACCACCTCGGCACGAATGAATCCGCGCTCGAAGTCGGTATGAATCTTACCTGCCGCCTGAGGTGCTTTGGTTCCTTCGGTAATGGTCCATGCGCGAACCTCCGGCTTGCCGGCGGTAAGATAACTGATGAGACCCAACAGTTTGTAACTTGCCTTAATCAACTTATCAAGGCCGGATTCCGAAACACCAAGTTCCTCTAAGAACATGGCTTTTTCCTCTGCTTCCAATGCAGAAATTTCTTCTTCAATCCGAGCAGAAATCACCATAACCTCGGACTTCTCAGTCGCCGCAAATTCACGAATCTTCTGTACGAAGGGGTTTTCGGTTTCTGCGGTGCTGTAATCATCTTCTGCCACGTTGGCGGCATAGATGACCGGTTTCAATGTGAGAAGCGCCACATCAGAGAGCATCTCCAGCTCGTCCTCGGTCATTTCCATGCTCCGGGCAGTTTTTCCACCTTCCAACACCTCATGAAGTCTTTGGTAGAACTCCAGATGCGCCTGATACTTCTTCTCGCCACCCTTCAAGGACTTCTGGGTCCGCTCGATACGACGATCCAAAATCTCCAAGTCGGATAAAATCAATTCCAGATTGATGGTTTCAATATCACGGATGGGATCAACAGAACCCTCAACATGAACAATGTTGGTATCCTCAAAGGCACGAACCACATGGACGATGGCATCCACTTCCCGAATGTTGGACAGGAACTTGTTTCCCAAACCTTCACCCTTGCTTGCACCCTTTACCAAACCTGCAATATCCACAAACTCAATGGTGGCATAGGTCACCTTGTCCGGCTCATACATCTCGGTTAATTTGTCGATTCTGTAATCCGGCACCAGTACCGTTCCCACATTGGGTTCAATGGTACAGAACGGATAGTTGGCAGATTCTGCCCCCGCCTGGGTAATGGCGTTAAACAGTGTACTTTTTCCTACGTTGGGAAGCCCCACGATACCTAATTTCATTTATTTCACTTCTCCTTATGCACAAAACTTTCAAGCCGTCGAAAGCTATTTTATCTCACGGATTCTGTATGAATTTTATCATACAGTACCATTGTATCATAACGTTTTTCATTTAGCAATAGAAATGTTACAATTTCTTTTCATTCCATTCAATTTATCTGAAACCTGCAATTTCCACATAAATTCTTCGATAAAAACAAATCGTTACCCTTTTGTTATTGCAATGTTACCTTACTTGTTGTATGATACGTAAAAGACATCTGTCAATTTTGTGCTAATTTAAATCAAATTTGATGTTGTATTGGCTCTATATCTAAGATAAACTTAAATCACAAAAACCATGAAAAAGGAGTGCTCCCCATGAAGCAGTTGACCTTGGAAGAACGTCGCAGAAGAATTGACAATTTATGTAGCGCCGAGAAGGAAAACCATCGGTATTTCCGTCGGCATCGTATTCACGAATACTTGCCCGGACAAGTAATTTATCACCTGGGCGACTACCCCTCTTACTACACCACCGAACCCACCGATTATGATCGGGAAATGATTCAGGAACTGGCAGAAAACGGTGCCGGTCTGATTCAGCTTCACGAGGACTGGAACGATCCCACCCGTCATTTCGGCGCGGATAAATTCTCCTCGGTTGACCCGGAGGGACTTCATCACTTTATTGATCTTTGTCATGATAATGCCTTGAAGATTATTCCTTATATCTCCACCGGCTACTTCCCCGGCAAAGACCCCGACTTTAACGAAAACTTTACCCGTAGTGACTGTCACCTGACCGGAGGCACCGTTCATCTTCGTCTTTGCTATTCCGGTAGCGAGTACTGGTGCAACTACCTCCTGCCCCGTACCATCGGCGTGTTGGACAAATATGCTTTCGACGGCATCTACAATGATATGGGTAACGATGCATGGTCTCTTGCTTGGAGAAAAGCTCGTGCCGAAGGGAAGGACCAGGCGGAATTCCCTTACGAGCCGGAAATGGAAGATTTGCTCTCTACCATCTATGGTGAGATTAAGCGTCGTGGCGGTATCTATAAATTACACGCCAACAAGAATGACTATCCTGTCTGCAAGGACAAAGTTTATGACTACCTCTGGATTGGCGAAGGCACTGCCGATACCACTCCCGGTGTCGGTAAGGATTACCCCGACTATATCGTTCCTTGTCCCGACTTTAACAAGGTTACCGGACACACCACTGATTATCACTTTATCAGAACCATTCCCTTTATGCAGTTCCCTCTGCTGACTCGGGGTCGTCCCTATCACGGTAACATCAACATTGAGGGCTTAGAATTGTTCACTCCCATTTCTCCCGACAACCGCCTTGCGAAAATTCGGAAGTATATGGAAGAGCATCCTGATGGCCCCTATGTTTACAGCGAATGGTCACCCATCCCCGACGATCCCATGTACTACACTCTCTGGAAGAAGTACTTAAAACTATACAACCCCATGGTAGAAGAAAACAGCGTAGTCTTCATGGAACTTCGGGAAACCGAGGAAATTCTTTCTCCTCTGCCCGATCCCATCATTGCATCTATGTTTATCAACGAAGAAAAGTATCTGGTAATCTCTAACCTGAGCGACGCTCCTTATACCTTGGAACTTCGTGACGAATGGATCAATCGGGAAACAGAAGAAAAGGCGAACACCTTCACCCTGGCTCCCGAGACCATGATCTTCCTGAAAAAAGTTCAGTAAAACAAAAAAGCGGAAACATTGTTTCCGCTTTTTTTATTGTTCTAAAACTGCCAAGGCGCATCGAATACCATCCACTGCCGCACTGACAATACCGCCGGCATAACCGGCACCCTCTCCTGCCGGATAAAGGCCTTTCACATTGGTACTCTCCAACGCTTCGTTCCGCAAAATGCGAACCGGCGCCGAGGTACGCATTTCCACCCCGGTGAGAACACCATCTCCCAAGGCAAATCCCGGCATCTTCTTTTCAAAATCCATAAGCCCCAACTTCAGGTACTCGGTGATAAATTCCGGCAAACATTCTTTCAGGCAAGCAAATTTCCAATTCCCTGTAAAACTCGGTGTAACCGCACCTAAGGTTTCCGAAGCCTTATCCTTCAAGAAATCTCTTGTCAATTGTATAGGCGCACCGCCTTCTCCCAACTGATAGGCAAGGGATTCATACTTTCGCTGGAACTCCATTCCTGCCAAAACTCCGTCACCTTCAAAATCCTCAGGACGAACTGAAACAACCAAGGCGCTGTTGGCATTTTCTCCGTCTCTGGCATGCTCACTCATGCCATTCACCACCAACCGTTCCTCCTCGGAAGAGGCATTCACCACCTGACCACCGGGGCACATACAGAAGGAGTAACAACTTCTGTCCTTCCCGTTATACACCAACCGATAGTCTGCCGCCGGCAAGCCAAGATCTGCACTTCCGTACTGCAGTTCATCAATCATCCGTTGGCGGTGTTCCACCCGAACTCCTGCCGCAAAGGCTTTGGGTTCCATAACAACACCTTTGTTCAAAAGCATTTCGTAGGTATCCCGACTGCTGTGACCGATGGCAAGAATCAACTGTCCGCAAGGGATGGTTTCTTCGCCATTCACTTCCACCTCACAAACACATCCGTTTTCAACACGAATCCCTGTCAAACAGGTGGAAAAACGTACCTCTCCCCCTAGCGCAATGATTTCCTTCCGCATGGAACGAACCACATCCCGCAATCGGTCGGTGCCGATATGGGGCTTTGCCCGATAGAGAATATCTTCCGGTGCACCATGGTGGCAGAAGGTTTCCAAAACATACCGTTGTCGAGGGTCACTGATACGCGTATTCAGTTTACCATCCGAAAAAGTTCCTGCACCGCCCTCACCAAATTGAACATTGGATTCGGGATTAAAAACTCCCTCTTTCCAGAATCGATCCACCGACTTGGCACGGTCGTCCACCGCCTCGCCACGTTCCAGAACCAGCGGGGGATTCCCTGATTTTGCAAGGACATAGGCTGCAAAGAGTCCGCACGGGCCCATTCCAACCACAACAGGTCGTTGTGTCAGGTGGGTTCCCTGAGGGATTTCCAAAACCCCCTCTGCACCCAACGGGCGAATTTCTTTTCCGTCACATTGGGTGTCATCCGATGTCTCTGCCACCACGCTGTACATATAATGAATGTTATGTTTTCTGCGCGCATCCAGAGACTGTTTGTAAATTTTAAAATTCCATGCCGTAATAGAATGTTGCCGCACAATTTCTTGTGCGGCAACAATTACATCTGCTTCTGTATGTTTTATGGGCATGGAAATCGAACCAACAATGATTTTCATGTTATTCCTTCTCCGCTTTCATGCTCTTGCTCAAGGTAATTTCCACCTCGTCCACATCTCCTAAAACCTTAACATTTTTCGGAATTTCCAAGGCAACTTTCACCTTTTGGTTATCGGTAAATTTCGCCATGGGAATCTTTTCTGTTAACAGTTCGGTTATCTTCGCCGTTTCTTCATCGTTTCCGTAAATCTGTACCGATATGGGATCGATGCTATAGGTGGCCGTGCTCAGCAAATCCTTTTCTTCCTTGGTCTCTGCCTGGAACTGGGGACTAATCTTCACCGTACGCAGTTTCACCACAGAACAAGAAACCGTGGTTTCCTTCATGTTCTGGGAGACACGATTCAACAAGGCATCCTGCCCGGTTAACTCTCTGCCGTCACTATCAAAAAGCTGAATAGGCAATGTTTCCTTGATATCCACATTTGCATTAGCATAATGGAGTTGAACTCCTGCTCGTTCAATCTTTTCCACCACAGACTCGGGGCCCTTGATTAAAACAAACTGGGGATTGATGGTCGTTTCGTCAGGCATGTAATCCTTTGCCAGGCTACCTGATGTCATAACCTCTATCTTCAGTTCTTTGGTTTTGGTCTTTTCTACCTGCACATCCACATGATAATGGCTCTGCGAGGAAATGCCCGCGTTCTCAAAAGGAACCACAATATCCACCGGCAATTTATGTTTTCCATCCTTGGCAATACCGGAAAGATCTACCTTTGCAATGATGGTCTTCATGTCATACCGACCCATTTTTTTACGGCTTCCCTTAAGTTTTACATTGATGGATGTAGCAGACTCACTTACAATACTGAGACCGTCTGTTTCCAATTGTTCCTGCCCCACAAACTGAATGGGAAGATCTCGCACCTCCACCTCAACGGCAGGATCCAATACCACAATAATATAAAGCCACAAAATAATGGCAATCACAACGGACGCAATCTTCAAAAAGGAGTCACTCTCTAAGAATTTTTTCATTCTTGTTTCCCCCTTTTCGTCAGATTCTTCAAGCGGAACTTTCCGTCAGATGCACCGTCTATATTGGGAGCGCCGTCCAACAATTCCATAATCCGATTTCGCAAGGTCTCTTCTCCAAAACCGGTGTTAAGCATTCCCTTATGAGCAACCGAAATGTTACCGGTTTCCTCCGATACAATCACAACAACCGCATCGGACTCCTCGGAAATACCAATACCGGCACGATGTCTTGTTCCCAGTTCTTTTCGAATATTGGGGTTTTGAGAAAGGGGCAATACACAGGTTGCCATCTCCACCCGACTATCACGAATCACAACCGCACCATCGTGAAGCGGTGTGTTGGGTTCGAAAATATTCTCTAACAGTTCGCTACTGGTTTTGGCTTGCACCTTAATACCGGAACTAATCAAAGCATCAATATTATCGCCGTTTTCAATAACAATCAAAGCACCTACCCGATTATTTGCCATAGCCTGAGCGCCTCGGGCAATTTCCCGAATGGTCTGCTCTGCCTTCTGATCGATTTCGCCGGAGGAATTGAACCATTTTCCCACGTTGGTTCGTCCCACATGTTCCAGAACACGACGAAGTTCCGGCTGGAATACAACCACAAGGGCAATCAATCCTACCTGCAATACGTTACTCAGGATATAATGGAGGGTGTTCAGATGCAAGAAATAACTCGTCTGCATTACCACAAACAAAAGTGCAACACCCTTCAACAACTGTACCGTCTTGGTATCACGGATAAATCGCAATGACTTATATACCAGATAGGATACCACAAGAATATCAATCAGATCGGTGAACCGAAGCAACGCAACCTGATTCATCACGGTATGATATAAATTTTGTAACCACATTGCTTCGTCCTCCTCTTTCTGAATAATTAATATGCTTTACCCCAGTATACCATCTTGGTTGCAGGCTTGCCGCAACAGATACAGGTATCACCGATTTCTTCTTGTTCAAAGGGGATACAACGGGATGTTGCCGTGGTATCTTCCTTGATTTTCATTTCGCAAGCTTCATCTCCGCACCACATTGCCTTGACGAAACCGCCCTTCTCTTCCACAATCTGCTTGAACTCATC
>JAZRCD010000138.1:0-6433 GCA_045635425.1 Ructibacterium sp.
ACCTACAGAAACACCTGTTACACTTCCATTGACAGAAACTTTTGCAACCGTCTCGTCATCAGAAACCCAACACACGTCCTTTGTCGTTGCATTTTCCGGTTCAATGATTGCATAAATCGTCTTAGTCTTTCCCTTTGTTAAGGAAAGATTTTCTGTACTCAAGCTGATTTTTTCAACAGGTATTTCATGGACAACCGTAACAATACAACTTGCAACAAAGCCACCTTCCTCCGTTGTAGCCGTTATGATTGCATTTCCCGAAGCGATTCCGGTTACAACGCCGTTTTCATCAACCGTTGCAACAGTTTCATTAGAAGATTTCCATATAATATTTCTATTATCCGGTTCAGCAGGAATAAATCTTGCTACCAATGTCTCTTTACCGTTTACCGGAATTGTGGTTGTTTCCTTGGCTAAAGAAATTCCTTCTACCGAAACAGAATCGGTCTTCTCTATGGTAAAGGTATCCAGCACATTGCCGGATGGATCTGCATCCCACTTTGTTCCTCCAAGGCCATAGTTGGTAATGGTGAGTGTTTTCGAGGTAACATCAATCTTTACCGCCTGACGGCGAATACCGGCATCAAAGCCCAGTTCTGCAAGTTTCCCCTCATGTCCCAAGGAACCTGCCGCATAATGATTCGGAGCAATATTATCATTGCAATACGCTCCCGACGCCGAAGAACCTGTCACATATAAAACACCATCCGGGTCGGTTACTTTAACCGGAGTCGATGAAACCTTTAAATCAGAATATGTCGTTCCGTTCAGGTCTGTCCAATCCGTATAGGTCGGCACTGTTGTTCCGTCTGCATAGGTATAATAATTTTTTCCGGAATGATTTGCATAGGGTGAGATGATGGCTTCCGTCGTATACTTTCCATTCCCATCCTTTGCCGGTTTTAAAATATGGGTTCTGGTATAAGTATGGTCATGTCCTGACAATACGAGATCAAAACCCAGTTCATAATATGACGGCAAAAGATACTTCCGCATATTCATGTTAACCCATGTTTCCGGTCTGGCATAGCCGGTTGCATTTGCTCCTGTAGCGGTATAATTGTTATGATAACTACCTCCATAGGGAGATTGATGTTGCAAAATTACCTTCCACAAAATTTCCTTATTATCCTTTGTCTCTTCCAGAACTTTTTTAATAAAAGCAATATGCTCTGCCGCCGCCGCTTGGTGCTGGGCATCTAACTCAGCAGATCCTAACTTCCCTGTATCATAGTTAAAACTGTTAAGATTCAGGACAATACAAAGCATGGAATCATAAACAAAATAATAATTAGAACCGTCATATGCATCCGCATAATTATAACTATTTCCGGAGTTCCTATCCAGATTGGGTTCATAATAATGCAGATAATGTCCGCCATTGGCATAATTGTCGTGATTTCCTAATACTCCGACATTGGCAATACTCCTCATTTCAGGATGATCAAAATAATTATCATACTGAGGATGATCGTACACGTTGGTGGTTCCCGGAGCGGTTGTGTCCGAATTAATCTGGTCTCCTCCGCTCATAATGAACTCAATACCCTCAAAAACAGGGTCTGTTACAAATTGGTTCAGGGTTCTCCCCCAGGCTTTTCCGTCTTCCTCAACCGTCTGATTGATCTGGGGACCGCTACCGATCTGGGCATCTGCCACATATGCAAAACTAAAGCTCGCTGTGTTACTTCCTGTTTTAAAGGGAATAAGCCCGGTTTTATCCTCACCATTTGACAATCTGTAATAATACTTTGTATCCGGCTCCAATCCCGTCATCACCGCTTTATTATTGTAGTGCGTTCCTCCGGTGTAGGTAATACTGCTCGCATCTCTGGTTGCCGTCGCAGTTTTGGCCGCTGCTGTGAACTCACCATCAACCATTTCGTCGGCTTTCTGCCATGTTACCACACCCACATCCGAACTTTCTGAAAACCAAGTCAGGTTCCTCTTTGAAGAATCCGCACCAAGACCAAAGGCAATGTTTTTGATTCCCGTGCCTTCAATTCCTTCGCCAAGTTCAATATCTGTCCTCTCTCCGCCTTCCTGAACATTCTCCTTGCCTCTATATACAGAAAGAGATTTTATGAGTACCGGTTTGGCGGCATTATCTGTGTTTCCGGTAATCCCCAAATATCCCACAGAGGGGGCTTTATACTGATAGCCGGTACACTCCAGTAACAAGCACCATTTACCATTTGTCGTTTCGTTTTTGGCATAGACGTCATACCCATCCATTTTAGAATGAATCAGTACCTCAAACCATTCTGTGCCAAAGTCAAACGCGGTGCTGTAGGTCATATCCGTCGAAGATGCCGCGGGATTTACAGCAATTGCAGAAATAGAACTATTCTTAACATCCACCTTCACTCGGGTTTTGTCATAAAAAGGACTGGTAATGTAAATTTGAGTGCTATCCGAGGGAACTCCAAGTTTTCCCTTCATTACCGTTGCAGTAGTGCCTTCCCAGATACGTTCTTTCGGATCCAAATACCAGATGGTGCTTACGGTATCACTGGGGAGTGCCAAACCGTCGTCGGTATAAATCGCTTCACCATAGGAGCCGGAATCATCGGAATACTTATGGGCATCTTTATGGGCATAGTCCACAGTAATCTGGTGGTCATAGATATTTTCCACCTGCTGAACTCCCATAATATCCTCGATAGAATCCAGGTATACCGGATCCTTCTGTGCGGTATCGGACGGTTCCACAACAGCACAATAATTTACAACATTATTATTTCCGTAAAATGTCAAGCCAACATTATTGGATCCGCCAATCCATTCCTCGTTAGAAGATGCAAGGAATGTCCAATCGGTAAGGTTTCCGCCTTTGAACCACCACTTCTGTCCGTTTCCTTGCCGTTGAAAAATCATCTCCACCCAATCGGTTCCCGGCACAAAGGTTGTAGAGGTGGTTAATGCTCCGGCGGCATTTTCCAAAGTAATGCCTCTCTCGGTCATAACAAATCTAACAAAGCAATGAGTACCTCCGCGCAAATACATCTTACCCAGAAGACTTCCGCCTGCTTCTACCTTAAACTTCGCATAGACATAGTGCCCGTAATCAAATAATGTCCATCCGTTATTGGGACAATAACGCCACTGACTGGTGGTGTTTCCCATTGTCAATCCATCTTTTGTATAAGTAACTGAGCCGGTATCAATATGCGCATTTTCCATTTCGGTCGCGCCCTGATAGACGGGAAAATCAAATATTGCTCCATATGCTACGGCAGACGCAGTTGGCACAATGCTCGCCGCACCAAGCGCGCTACCTGCCGCATTATATTCCGTTGCGGTAGGCGCTCCCATCACCGTCATGGGAAACATTCCAAACACCATTGCAAAACATAATATAATCGCATAAACTCTTGTGTTCTTCACGCATTTCACTCCTCGTAACAAAAATTATAATTCATTATACCACTTTCCTAAAATAACATCAAGCCTCCACTATGTTTTGCGCACATTATCCTAGTTTGTGCACAAAATGTATCCTAACATTATACTCAAATGCGGACGCTCCCGCAAACAATCCGTATGCAAAGCAAAAGAATCCCCCATGACCGGGGGGATTCTTCTTAAAAACTATCCTCAATCGTACGCCTCAATGAGCACCTCTTTTTAAAACTGTCTCCACGTTTCTCTTTTGAAAAGAAGCAATAAGGGGAAGATTTCCAATCTGCCTGCCAGCATATCAAAGATCAAAACCAACTTACTGAACCAAGAGACACAACTGAAGTTCCCGGTAGGCCCAACCAATTCCAAACCGGGACCGATGTTATTAAAGGCAGATGTCACCGCTGTAAATCCGGTAACAAGATCCAGATTGTCAAGAGAAATCAGCAATACCGATCCTGCAAAAATCAGTACATAGGTGGCAAAATACACATTAATGGAGCGTACCACCTCGTGGGGAACCGTTTTTCCGCCGACCTTAACCTTGGAAACACCATTGGGGTGGATAAAGTGATGAATCTCTTTTTTCACCGTCTTACAAAGAACCACCAAGCGGGACACCTTAGTTCCGCCGCCGGTACTTCCTGCACAGGCACCTACAAACATCAGAATTACCAAGATGGTTTTGGAAAACTGTGGCCAAAGGTTGAAATCCGTGGTGGCATAGCCTGTGGTGGTAATGATAGATCCCACCTGAAAGGCCGCATGACGAATAGTGTCGGCACCGCTTTCAAACATATTCCATGTATTGATGGAAATCAACACAATTGCAACAAAAATCAAAGCAAAATACCACCGAATCTCTTCGATATCAAAAATACGCTTTATCTTTCCTTGGAACAAAAGGAAGTATCCGCCGAAATTCACACCAAAGAGTATCATAAAGATGGTAACCACCCATTGAATATACGGGGAGTATCCTGCGACACTGTCATTTTTAATACCAAAACCACCGGTACCTGCCGTACCGAATGCGGTGGTTACGGCATCAAACACCGACATACCACCTAATAACAACAGAATAATCTGGACAATGGTAAATGCCAGATAAATTCCGTAGAGAATTTTGGCCGTAACCTGAAGTTTCGGCACCAGTTTTTCCACCTGAGGGCCGGGGGATTCCGCCTTCATTAAGTTGGCATCCGATCCACCTGCCGGGGACTGAAGCATCAGCACAAACACAAGCACACCCATACCGCCAATCCAGTGGGTAAAACTACGCCAAAACATAAGTCCCTTAGAAAGGATTTCCACATCGGTCAAAACACTTGCACCGGTGGTGGTAAATCCCGAAACTGTTTCAAACAAAGCGCTGATGGGATCTTTGATAAATCCGGTAAGAAGAAAAGGCAAGCATCCGAAAACACTGATGACAATCCAGGAAAGTGCCGTAATCACAAAACCTTCCCGAAGATAAAACACCTTATTCTTGGGTTTGCGAGAAGAACAAAGCCAACCGAGTCCTAAACAAATCACCATGGCAATCAGAAAGGAAACAACACTTTGATTCTCCCGATATAATGCAGAAACAATCAGGGGAAGTCCCATCAAAACGCCTTCCAGCAACAGAACTCGCCCTAACATATAAACAACCATTGAAAGATTCATTTGCTACCTCCGTTAGTCTGCAAGAATATCACTGAGATCCTGCAAGCCCTGTGCCAAGGTTACCACAATCACCGTATCTCCCACCTGAATGGTATCAGAACCTCGGGGAATGATAATCTGCTCACCTCGAATGATACAACAGATCAACTGATTGGGTTTGAGCGGAAGTTCGTAAAGAGGCGTGTTGGTTGCCCCCGATTCCTGATGAACGGTGAATTCAAGCGCTTCCACTCTGTCATCCAGTATCTGATAAAGGGTCTTTACATTACTTCCTGATTCATTCTGCAGCGCACGAATGTGCTGAACAATGAAATCACATATAATATATTTGGGGTAAACTACGCTACCAATATCCAAACCTTCAATAATATCATCAAACTCCAGTCTGTTAATCTTGGTAGCCGTAGTGGGAACACCCTGCTTCTTTGCAAACATGGCAAGCATGATATTCTCTTCATCCAAGTCGGTTACCGCCACAAAGGCTTCTGCCATCTGCAGACCTTCTGTCAAAAGAAGATTTCGATCGGTACCGTCTCCATGAAGAATGGTTGCCTCGGGAATTAATTCAGCAAGTTCCTCGCACCGCTTAATATCCTTTTCGATAATCCGAACCCGAATATTATGATGCAAAAGCTCTTTGGCAAGATAGAAACCTATGTCGCCTCCGCCTACAATCATGGCAGTCTTTACCGGTTCAATGGGGAGTCCCAATTTACGGAAGAAGTCATTTGCTTTTTCCTGAGTTGCCAGAACAGTAACCAAGTCACCTTCCTGCAATGTAAAGTCACCGCCCGGAATCATTACTTCACGGCCACGTTCTACGGCACAAATCAAGACATCGCAACCCATTCTGCCACGAACATCCTTCAAGGTAACCTTTTCCATCCCCGGCACCTGTCCGTAGGCAAACTTAATCAAGCGAACCTTACCTTCTGCAAAGGTGTCAATCTTACTTGCAGCCGGAAACCGCAAAAGTCTGGAAATCTCACGGGCAGTTGCCAGTTCCGGATTAATAATCGTGGAAATACCCAATTGTTGACGGATAAACTCCAATTCCTTACTGTAGAGCGGATTCCGCACCCGTGCCACCGCACGGCACTGACCTGCCTTTTTCGCAAACATACAACAAAGCAGATTCAACTCATCAGAGCCGGTGACCGCAATGAATACATCCGCACTCTCTAACCCTGCCTCTTCCAGAACAGAAATCGAGGAGCCGTTGCCGAGCACACCCATAATATCTAACTTTTCAGTAATATATTGAATTTTTTCGGCATTGGTGTCAATTACGGTGATGTTATGACCTTCCCGTGTTAACTTATGGGTCAATGCATCGCCCACCTTACCACAACCAACCAAAATA
>JAZRCD010000139.1:0-5892 GCA_045635425.1 Ructibacterium sp.
GTTGGGGATACACTTTACAGCAACTTCAAAACTGCCGCCGTGACCCAGATGCAGTGCAACGGGAACACTTACTTCGCTTGCCAACTGGTGTACCATAGCGGAAAGCATGCCAACGCCTGCATAGGAGAGAGCACCTTCGGATGTCTGAACAAAGACAGGAGCCTTTTCCTCTTCAGCAGCAGCAAGGATTGCCTGCAGCATTTCCATGTTGACAAAGTTGAATGCACCTACGGCATAGCCGTTCTTGTGGGCATGATCCAGAATTTCTTTACCTGTAACTAACATTTTGTAAAACCTCCATTTATATATTTAATTAAATTTTCGAAAGTTAGTCGTTGCTTTTGATTTGCAACGTTTTTACATTGATGTTTACCCGTCTTACATTAATGGATGTAAAATCCTCGATGGCTTCCTGAATCCGCCTTGAGATGAGGGATGCCTGCTTGGAAACCCGACAAGGGAAGTACATGGCAACATCAAGATCCAAAAGCAACTGTCCGTCCGGAGTGGTGTCGTTCTTGACACGGAACACCTTGTAGATGCTGGAAAACTGCATGGCCTCATAGGTGCAGATATCGGAAATTGCTTTGGGTGAAATTTTATATTCACCAAGATAACTGTAGGATGGGCGCATGACCGTTTTTTCTTCTACGATGGTCTGCCCTTTTTTCTTAAACAACAAATTTAAAGAATCAATAAAATATCCGGAAAACTGTTTTTTCAATTCGAAGGTAGGAACAGGGATAACGTGTTTTCCGTGTTTGTTTCGCATTTCATAGGCGGTGGCAATCTCCTCAGGGGTACAAACCTCCTCGATGGTGATAATCCGATCAATGGGCGCCACCTGAAGCGCTTCGGCAATCTTGTTTACCATCTTGTTGCTGGTACCGATAATCAGTAATGACTCTACCTGATTATCCCGAATGGCGTTCCGCACTTCTAAAATGTGGTCATTCTCGCTGAAGATAGCGGTGCGCACCGAGGCCACTTTGGTGGCGGCACGCTTGGCAGAACGACCGGCGATGATACGATTGTTGGAAATCAAAAGTCCATCATCAATGATATGGTCAATGCCATGTTCACGGGCAACTGCCAGACTGTGATGACTTTTGCCGGTTCCGGATTTTCCAACCAAAGCATATACCTTCATGGGACGCCTCCGTTTCTGTTATTTCTCGGCTTCTTTGTCCTTTTCGGAGAGCTTGTAAGAAAGCCGCATCAAACTATCGCTTAAATGTACATTCTCTACCACAATATCATCATCATTGTCGGAGAGTTCGGTGTAGGAGAAGTTTAAAAAAGCACGGATGCCATACTGAATCATTTCGTTGGCCACTCGCTGCATAGCGTCCTTGGGGACGGTGAGAATTGCCATCTTAGGTTGATTCTCCTGAATAAATTCTTCAATGGTGGCATAATCACGAATCGTATGCCGTGCAACCTCCTGACCAACCTTTTTGGGGTCAGAGTCAAAAATACCAATCAATCGAAAACCTCTGGTTTCAAACTTGGTGTTGGTGGCAAAGGTGCGCCCCATGTGTCCTGCACCAATCAGAATGGCGGTGTAACCTTGGTCAATGCCTAAAATCTTGGCAATTTCGCCTCGGAGAAGGTTAACATTATATCCGTATCCCTGCTGACCAAAGCCGCCGAAACAGTTCAAATCCTGCCGAATCTGAGAAGCAGTAATGTTCATCTTTTCACTGAGTTCCCGAGAAGAAATCCGTTCTGTTCCATTCTCAATCAAATCGGTCAGGTACCGATAATATCGGGGCAACCGATTGATGACTGAATCTGAAATTCTTTTTTCCATATTGTACGCTCCTACCGGAATTTCATACCTTTGTTAAATTCCAAACAAATTATATCATAAGAAAGACTGTTTGTACAGTAATTTTTCGTAAAAATTTCGAAAACGGACATTTTCATCAAAAACAAAAACTTTTTGCCTAACCTCTTGTGGAACTTTTCCGAAAAGCGGAGGGAGAACACCCCTTTAATTTTCTAAAAATACGTGTGAAATAGTTGCTGTTCTCAAATCCGGTCTCCAAGGCAATTTCCGTAATGCTTTTCTGGGTCTCTTTCAAAAGAATCGCTGCTTTTTCTGTCCGATATTCGTTCAGGTAGGAAAGAGGCGTTTTGCCGAAACTTTTGCGGAAGAACCGACAGAAGTAACTCTCATTCACGTGGCAGAGGTCGGCAAGTTGCTTCGAGGTAATGGGCTCGCTGTAATGTTTGCCGATATAGTCAAAAATCATCTTGGCGCGATGGAGTTTCAACGAGTGATTGGAACTGTCCGTATCATTCATGCGGTGGTCGGTGTAATTTCGTGTGAGATATCCCATCAGCGTATAAGCGTGGCCTTTGACAATCATATCACTTCCGGGTGTTGCTTTGATGGTAAGATCCACCCCGTTGGGGAGCGGTTCACCTTCCTCAAAAATCTGCAAAAACAAGTCCTTGATAATGGTGTCCCCTTTGATGTGTGTGGTAATCAGCATCTTTGGGTCGAAATGAATATCCTTAAAGAATTCAGGGTAGAGGATGAGGCAATAGTAGTGAAGTTTGGTGGTGGGGCGGATGGCGTGAATATAGGTGGAGTTCACATAAATCACGTCTCCTGCCTCCACAGGGTAGGTGACATCTCCGCAGGTTACCTCTCCTGACCCGCCGTGAAAGTATAAAATCTCAATGTGTTCATGCCAACGTGGGGTGATGTAGCGTTGGGTATGTTGAGTGTGGAGTCTGACCGAAAAATGATTGGGAAGTTCGGGAATGGTTTCGTAGACGGAAAGATTCGGCATAAAAAAGCCTCCTTAGGTCAAATATGTGCTGGTTTAAATCAAAAATGATATAGAATTCTCGATAAATTCATTATAAACTAAAATCAATAAAAGTCAATAGACGGAGGTTTTGAAAATGAGTGAACCCTTAAAAGTGATTATTGTTGGTGCCGGATTCCGTGCGATGCGCTATTCTGAGTATGCTTTGGCAAATCCGGATAAAATGCAGATTGTGGGTGTGGCAGAGGTTAGCGAACTCAGAAGAAAAGCCGCACAGAAGAAGTTTAACATCCCCGATGAAATGTGTTTTGAAAGTGCAGAAGAACTGGCAAAGCATGATAAACTTGCGGATGCCATCTTGAACGGTACACAGGATACCGACCATGTTCCCACTTCAATTCCTTTGCTCAAGAAGGGATATGATATGCTTTTGGAAAAGCCCTTCGCAGTAAACGAAGAGGAAATGATGGAACTTGCCAAGGTAGCGGAAGAAGCAGGCGTTAAGGTAATGATTTGTCACGTACTTCGGTATGCACCGTTCTATCGCAGAATCAAAGAAATCATTGCAAGCGGTGAAATCGGAGATGTTTACAATATCCAGATGACCGAGCATATTGCATACCATCATATGATTTCTTGTTATGTGCGTGGTCCTTGGCCTTCGGAGGAAGCGTGTGGTTCCTCGGTGCTTCTGGCAAAATCCTGTCACGATGTGGATTTGATGATGTGGCTGATGGGAGATGTAAAGCCGGTAAGTGTTTACAGTAACGGCTCCTGCTTTAAGTTTGTCAAGGAGAAGAAGCCTGCAAATGCAGGAACCCGTTGTGTGGTGGATTGTCCCATTGAAAAGGATTGTCCTTACTCTGCGAAGCGGAACTATGTAAGTAAGGAACACGATCGTTGGGCGTTCTATGTTTGGGCAGAGAACGAGAAGGATGGTGCCAATATCGTAGATGGCATGAACTTCACTGACGAAGAGAAGATTGAAAACTTAAAGACCAGTTCCTTTGGCAGATGTGTATGGGATATCGACAGAGGTTCCAGTATTGAAAACCAGACCGTGGTATATAACTTCGAAAACGGTGCTTCCGGTACCTTTAACCTGGTGGGCGGTACCCCCGGTGCACAAAGATATATCCATGTTATTGGTACCAAGGGCGAAATCCGTGGTGTCTTTGACCACCAGACATACCAGATCAAAAAGCCTATGCCTGAAAGTTACAGAGGCCATGTTCTTGAGGATGTGGATTTGAAGATTACCGGAGATATGACCGGTGCAACCGGTGGCCACGGTGGCGGTGATGCCAGATTGGTGGCAGACTTCGTAGAGTACGTTAAGGGTGGCGAACCTTCCATCTCCTGTACCGAACTGAAGCAGTCCATGGTAGGACATCTTTCGGTGTTCCGTGCGGATCAGTCGAGAAGAGAGAATAAAATTTTGCCAATCGAAATTTAAGTATTAATTTTTAAGGGAGGAACTTTGTTCCTTCCTTTTTGCTTTGTAACAAAAATGTTATGAAAAATTGCTTTATTTTTCTTGCAGGAGAAAAATGCTTATGATAAAATATTACACAAGAGTGTAAATGCGACATCGTCTGATACGACTAAAATCATAGAAAATGAAATGGAGAATGTTATGAAAAAAGCAAAATACGATTACAAACCCACCCACAAAAAGTTTGAAACCATCAGACAGATGGTGGATATGGCGGTAGAGGACGCAGGTGAAAAAGTCGGCTTTAAGTTCCGTGAGAACGGAGAAATCCGTGACGTAACCTTCAAAGAGTTCCGCGATACCACCATGTATATCGGTACCGCTCTTTGCAATTTGGGATTGACCAAAAAGCATATTGCAAATGTAGGTGAGAACAGTTATAACTGGATTTGTATCTACCTGACCGTCCTGCAGAGCGACGGTGTATACGTTCCGGTGGATAAAGAACTCCCTCCCGAACAAATGAATTTTGTTTTGAACGAAAGCGATGCAGAGGTTCTTTTCTACACCAAGAAGTATGAAAACTACATTCGGGAAAACAGAGAAAACTTCCCCAAGATTACCACCTTTATTGCAGTAGACGGAGAGGAAGATACGGACCTTTCCCTTTCCTACAAAAAACTGATTGAAAAAGGTAAGGAACTCTACGAGGGCGGAGACCATCGTTTCGAAACCTTAGAAAAAGACCCCATGGATATGCGGATGCTGGTGTACACATCCGGTACCACCGGTGTTGCTAAAGGCGTTATGCTCAGTGAGCATAACTTGGCAAGCAGTGTATACTACGGTCTGTCTGTTTCCACCATCTATGACAGAGGTCTGTCGGTGCTTCCCTATCATCACACCTATGAAGCAGTACCCGGAATTTTGGTATCCATCCATTTCCATTCCACTCTGTGCATCAATGAGAATTTAAAGACGGTTCTTAAAAATATGACCGCTTATCAGCCGGAGCATATCTATCTGGTTCCCGCTTTTGTTGAGGTATTCTATAAGAAGATTTGGGCAAATGCCAAAGCCTCCGGCAAAGAGGGTATCTTGAAGTTGATGATTAAGGTCAGCAATGCACTCCGTAAGGTGGGTATTGACCTTCGTTTGAAACTGTTCAGTTCCGTGCATCAGGCATTCGGTGGAAAACTCAAGAAGATTGTCTGTGGTGGTGCGCCCCTGCGGAAAGAACTGGGTGAGTTCTTTGATGCTATTGGCATCAGCCTGACCAACGGTTATGGCATTACCGAGTGCTCTCCTTTGGTTAGTGTAAACCACGATACCTTTAACGATTGTACCACAGTAGGTCTTCCTTTGCCCTGTTGTGAACTGAAGATTGATGATCCTGCCGATGACGGTACCGGCGAAATCTGCGTCAAGGGTGACGTTGTTATGATGGGTTACTACAAGCAGCCGGAACTGACCAAGGAAGTGTTGAGTGAGGACGGATGGTTCAAGACCGGTGACTATGGTAAGATTACCGAACTGGGTCAGCTTGCCATTACCGGACGGAAGAAGAATATCATCATCTTAGACAATGGTAAGAATATCTTCCCTGAAGAAATTGAAGAGCATATTATGAAACTCGCCTACATCGAAGAAGTTATCGTATACGGCCAGAAGAAC
>JAZRCD010000140.1:0-5398 GCA_045635425.1 Ructibacterium sp.
GTACTTGATGTAATGGGAATTTTTGCCGATAAACGCCGGGCGGAACTGGAGAATAATCCGTTCTATGCAGGGACAATGATTCCGGAGACCTCGGTTCGTTACATGGGTGTTCGTGCCGGAAATAATGGCATGGATTTAGGAACAGGTGAAGTATATTTTGTTTATTATACCGACAAAGCGAAAGAAGAAATCCAAGAAGAATTTAAGGAACTGGAAAGAATTTTAGCGGAGAAGCTTGAACCTTTGGGGATTATCGGCGATGGATTTAAACCGGCGACACGGTTTTTCCATTGTGTGCATTGTGAGCCAGACAGTGAGGATATCAAGATGTTGCTTGCGGCATCTAAAGAGGCGACAGGGACGGAACCCCTTGTGTGCGGATCTTGTCTTTCTGATTTGTCAGTGATTTCAAAATACGGAAGTCGATTTGCATATGCCTTTGGAGCGGCAAGAGATTTCAGTCAAAAAGGCGGTGCTCACCAAGCAAACGAATATATTATGTGTGATAAATTTTTGGAATTTACCAAAACAATTGCGGTATATATATTAAAACAACTCGGATAAAGTGTTGCGAAAAAAACTTAGGAGGCGTACAAAATGGAGCAAATTAGAATGATTACAATTGCACGAATCGGTTCTCACAGAACTGTGCGATTGGCGGCAGAGGAGTTAAGAAAATATCTAAAGGAAATGGATCCTAAAACCTTGGTAGAGGTTCGAATCTACAAGGAGTATGATGAATCGAAATCTAATCTTTTATGGGTTGGATTAGACGAAAACACAGAGAAGAAAGTACCTCCCATCAAGAGTAAGAAATATGATGATGCTATTTGCATTGATGTAGATGATTTTAGCGGCATTATCACCGGCGCTAACGAAAGAGCGGTATTGATTGCAGTTTACCGATTCTTAAGGGAGTTGGGCGTAAGATGGCTTTGCCCCGGTAAGGCAGGTGAGGTTGTACCAAAACAGAAGTTGGATGCATGCAAAGTACATATTTCTGAAGTTCCAACCTCCAGATTCCGCGTTATTTGTAATGAGGGTGCGGTAAGTTACGAGCATTCCTTTGATATCATTGACTGGATGCCTAAAGTTGGTATGAACGGGTACTTTATTCAATTCTTTAACCCCCAGCTTTTCTTAAAGCGCTGGTATTCCCATCAACATAATGAGTGGCTTCCCGATCAACCGATCACAGAAGAGGATGCGGCTTGTATTCACGAAAAATTAAGAGAAGATCTCATTGACAGAAGTTTAAACCACTATGCAATCGGGCATGGTTGGAATGGCGACCCGTTCGGTTTACCTACAACAAGCTGGGATGTGTTTGATGAGAGCAAGATTCCGGAAAAAACAAGAGAATATCTTGCGATGATAAACGGAAAACGGGAACTTTATTATGGTGCGCCCCTTAACACCAACCTATGTTACAGCAATCCTGAGGTAGTTTCCATCATCAGCAAGGCGGTCGCAGACTATTGTGAAGAACATCCGGACATCAGCCACATTTTTGTATTCTTAGCTGACCAAAGAAATAATTTCTGTGAGTGTGAAGTTTGCCGCACCAAGCGCCCTTCTGACTGGGCGATTAACCTATATAATCACATTGATGAAGAAATGACCAGAAGAGGAATTGAAACTTGCATCGGGGTTTCTCCCTACAATGAAATCTCGTGGAAGCCGGAGTATTATAAGTTGAACAATCCGGAACGTTTTCAGTTGGTATTTGCTCCGATTACAAGAGTGTTTACATCTTCTTATGCAGATGTTGATCTTAATAATCTTCCCGAAGAGCCGCCTTTTGAACTTAACAAGGTGGTAATGCCGAGAAAGAATTCAGAAATTGTGTCACTGATGAAAAGCTGGGATGATTGTCTCGTTGAAGACCGGACAGTATTTGATTATCATCTTTGGTCCACCACCTTTATCTCAGATGTTGGGGGATTCAAAATAGCAGATGTATTATCTCGTGATATCAAGACATTTCCTGCCCTTAACCTGAACGGATTGATTTCCTGTCAGGTTCAGCGATATAGTTTCCCCACAAATATTCCTATGCAGGTGATGGCGGATACGCTGTGGGATAATACTGCGGATTTTGATAGTATTATTGATGGCTATTTAAAGGATGCTTTTGGTAAGGAAAATCAGGTTGTTCGGGAGTATCTGGAAACACTTTCTAACCTTACTGCATACTGGTTAAAGTATAACGAGGAAGATGTGATTGTTGATGACGAGCGCAAGGCAAACAACCAAAAGGGTCTTGAGGTAATTGCAAAGGCGCGTCCTATCTTTACAAGAATCTTCCAAGACGACGATTTTGAAAATGATGTTCAGCGTATGTTCTGGAAGTTCCTTTTGATGCACCTTGATATATCGGAGGCTGTATTGAAATTACAAGTCAGAAAGTTTTCCGGTGAATCTCCGGAAGAGCGCTTGGATGCCATTGATGCGGTGGCAAATGCATATCGAAATGCAGAACCTGAAATCCACAGAGTGTTGGATATCTGGCGTCAATTGGTTACTCTTCGGATTGCAACCCCCATCGAGGATGCACATTGATATTGTAAAGAGAGTAAAAAAAGGAGCAGGCAAGTTATCTTGCCTGCTCTGTTTGATTTGATTTTGCTCGATAGTGACTTGGAGAAAGACCGATTTGGTTTTGAAATGCCTTGCAGAACATACCATAGCTTTTAAATCCCACGCTTTCTGCAATTTTATAAATGGGAAGATCGGTTTCTCGGAGCATCTTTTTCGCCTTGTTGACCCGTTTTTTTGTTATGTGTGCAGAAAGATTTTCATCGCTGTTGTTCTTCCAGATTTTATAAAAATAACATCGTGAAATATGAAATTCCTCACATATTTTTTTTACATTGATGTGTTGGTAAAGATTATCATTGATGTATGTCATGACACGTTCTTCAAAATTTTTGTCGGAGTCAATGTGGATATAATTATCAAAATTAATGTTTGAAAGAAGAAAGGTAAGGCTTTCCAAATCTTTTAATGAATAGTAAGGACATGCTTGAAAGTTTTTTTGCATATAATCGTATTTTGGCGCTAAGGAGAAAGAGGAGTTGTCGGTTCGGATGTGTCCCAGCAGAATATACCCTGCAGTTACTCCGTTTTTTGTGACAGGTACCATCGCGTCAAAGAGTCCTGCGTGGCAAAGGTGCCATTCTGGTTTTCTGCTTTTTTTGATGCATTCCAAAATTTTCTTATCGCATGCTACACATTTTTTGTGAAGCTCCGGCACATGTTCGGTGTTATAGCAAAAATAATTTTTGTGGAGAGGGGTTCCGGTTAGGGAAGAGCCATCTGTCCCAAGAAAGAAAAGTGGGATGTGAAATAAATCATATAGGTTTGTTAGGATTTTTTTTATTTTTGTTGTTTTATATGTAATATCCAAGAGAGTGTCACCTTCCTTTTTAAAGGATTTGTTTTCGGTATTGGTTTGGTGTTATCCCCACCATGATTTTAAAGATTCTGGAAAAGTAAGCACAATCATCAAATCCGACTTTCTGTGCGATGACATAAACCAAATCATCGGTTTCATGCAGTAATTTTTTTGAGGCATGAATTCGACACTGAATGATATAATCATTGACACTGGTTCCAAAGGATTCGTGAAAGTATTTGTATAGATGATTTTTTGAAATATCAAACATATTGCAAAGAACGGAAATACTTAAATCTTCCTGAAGATTTTCTTTGATGTAGGTTGCAATCAAATGTACCAGACTTTGTTCTTCGGCAACCAGAATGTTGGTGGAGAAGTTTAGTTGCGAGATAAAATCTACGGCACATTCCATATTGTTCTGATCAAAAACAGGAAGCCGATCGAAGGCCTTTTTTATGATTTCAGTTTGGGAATCTAAAGGATACTTAGCGTCATCACTTCGAACTTGCCCAAAGGAAATATAACCAATAATAACATCATCTTTCATAATGGGTATCATTGCTTCCCAAAGTCCGGCGTAACACTGACAATAGGCGGGTTTGTTTGTTTTTGCACACTCTTTGAGAAGATTTTCGGTACATAACATGCATTGCTCGTGAAGAGGTGGGTTCTTGCTGATTAACTCGCAAAAATTGTCCTTGTTTGTATTTGACCTGCAGATACGAGTATGCTTTTCGGTGTCAATTAGCTGAATGGAAACGCCGAGAAGATTTTTAAGATGAAAAAAGATTCTTGCGAAATTAGCACGATTATAGACAATTCTCATGGACAACAACTCCTTAACGAAAGTATATCATGTTCGGGAAGAAAATGCAAGAATCAAATACGAAATAGAATTGTCTATTTGAAAAAATGGATTTATAATATAGTCGTATGATAGAAGGGATGTGTTTTAATGTTTGAGAAGAAGATTCAGATTTATGAAAGTTTAGAGACTCCTTTTCAAAGGGAGAAACAAATTTATCAGGATGGTACTACCCCTATGTATCGCGATACTGATGGAACGTTATGGGCCATGAGTGGACATAGTCATTTAGGATATATTGCTATGTTCAAAGGATCTTCTTTGGATGATTTAGAGCAGTTGTATCCGATTGACCTTAATTTTTCGGTAGGTCATGCGGACTTTGCTTTTGCGGGCATTCCGTATCCGGAAGGAATCAAGGCTCGTGGAAGTATTTGGCCTTTTGGTCTTTATATTTGTCCCGGAACGCACCGCTTTTTCTGCTTTTTTCATAACGAGACCGGATGGGCGGGAAGAGGAACTGCCTACGATGCAAATGGTATTTGTGAAACACCTTTCTTAGATTCGGATTTCCGTCATATTGGATTAATGCACTCAGATGATGAGGGTAAAACCTGGTTTTTTGATCGGTGGCTTGTAACTGCAGAACATGTAGCATTTACTGATAAGTTTAATCCCGGTGCAGGAAATGTAAAAGGTCAGGAGTATGGGTTGATTGGACTTGGAAGTGGGGATTTTACTTTTTTCCCGGATCCTAACAGTGATTATTTGTATTTGTTTTATAATATTCTCCATATTGATATGATTGCTGAAAAGATGACAAAGTGCGATTGTTATATTGCCAGAACCCGAAAGCGGGAAGATGGTATCATGGGTGACTTTGTGAAGTATTATGACGGAAGTTTTTGTGAACCGGGTAACTTTGGAAAGGAAACTGTCATTGTGGAAGATGCATGGCATACAAGGGTTGCCTATATGGAAAAATATAAGAAGTATGTTATGGTTTCAAACCATGGTGAGCCGGACGGCGATGCTTTGATGACGGCAACCATGGCGATACGGTATAGTGACGATTTGCTTCATTGGAGCGAGCCGATTTTCACAGAGTACGATGGAAAACGATTCGGAAGTCATTATCATGCTATTATGAGTCAGGACACAGTTTCACAGCCCCATATTATTCCGAATGATGA
>JAZRCD010000141.1:0-4828 GCA_045635425.1 Ructibacterium sp.
GGAACCAAACAAATACTCATTCTTGAACTCATAGATTTCTTCACCATGATATTCATAATAGAGAGGCTGTACCAAAGGCTCTCCAAGCTCGGATGCCCGGTAATTCATAGTGTAAAGATAGGGGATCAACTCATGTCGCAATGTCAAGAACTTCTTCATAGAAAATTCAGAAATTTTATTGAACTTCCATGGTTCCTTTCCCAAAAACTGACTCATAGTGTTATGAAGTCGATTAATCGGAGAGAAGGTTCCATACTGAACCCAGCGTGTAGTAAGTTCCTGATCCCGGTATCCGGCGTGATTTCCGCCGATATCATGGCTCCACCATCCATAACCAATGTTGGTTGCAGTTGTTGTGAAATACGGCTGGAAATCAAGGGTTTCCCAGGAGATAATGGTATCGCCGGAAAATCCGGTGGGATAACGATGACTTCCCGGGCCTGCATAACGGGAGAAAAGCAGACCACGATTGTTATCTTTTTCGTTATCAAGATAATGATAATGATTCAGCATCCACAGAGGATCTAATCCCGGGACTGTTGTGGTGTTTCCCTGCTGCCAGTCCATCCACCAAAAGCTGACACCTTCTTTTTCTAATGGATGATGTAGGTGTTTAAAGTAATTCTCAATAAATTCCGGGCTTGTAATATCAAATTTAATGGTTTCCTGACTTTCCGGGTCAACTCCCATAGCTTCTGCCATGGCGCGATAAGGCTTTTCGTGGGATGCAACGCCCTCCTGAGGATGAAGATTCAGACTAACCTCCAAACCTTCTTTGTGTAGGAAATCCAACATTTCCTGATGATTTGGGAAAAGCTGTTTGTTCCATGTGTAACCAGTCCAACCAGTACCATACTTGGACTCAATATCCACATAGTGCCAATCCATATCCAGGACTGCAACACTGAATGGAACCTCTTCCTTTTTGAACCGCTTCATCAGTTCTGTGTATTCATCCTGGGTATACGCATGATACCGGCTCCACCAATTCCCCAGCGCAAATCGAGGAAGCATCGGTGTTTTCCCTGTCAACTTATAAAAGTCCTTTAAGCATCCTTTGTAGTCATACAAATCCTTTGCATCTCCATAGCAAAAGACATACTGGTCAATGCAATTCTCGGTACGGGGTTTGATTGCTCCATCGTCCATAATAAGCAAAGATTTACTATCATCCAAGGCAGTAATTTCACCCATGGTCATAATGCCATCCGGCAACTCACAGGCTCCATTCACCCGATCAAGGGTTCTGATGGTGCTTTTCAAATTATGCCGCAAATTTGTTTTGCCGAAAAACCAGGGTCCCCCGGTTACGCTTCCGTCATGGACACCGGCACTTTTTCCGCAGTATTTTACTTTCAGGCTACTATCTGAAAAAGGTCTCTTGGTGTATGTAAGTTCCACATTCTCAGTTGTTATGGTCAGGATTCCATCCTCATCATTCACAACAAACTCCGGTACATCAAACTGGCGATTGATGACCGTCTGGGTTGCATGATCCTCAAAAATTCCATTTTCGTTGTATTCAATTCGAATAAGTCTTGATGTCAAAATGGTAAAACGGTACTTGTCTCCGGTCACCATGGCTTTTGGATTCGCAACTGGTGTGGTTTCATATCTGTATATCGGATTCATTTTGTCTAATTCTCCTCACTTCGTTTATATGATTATATGATTACTATTGTCCTCTGAAGTCATTTCTTATTTCCGATAACTTTTCAAGTTTTGAAAGATGCTGATATCAATTTCATTATTTTTTTTTGCTTCCAATAAATATTTCATCCCCAACATCCCATATTTAGCGGGTGCCATATGGTTATATCTTAAAAGTTCACACGGCGAATCTTCGATTATAGCAGAAAGTGCCATGAGATTTTCCCTTGTGTCGGTAATATCCGGAATCAAAGGAATTCGCACTACATACTCCTTTCCGGAATTTCGCAAATAGCGAAAATTATTCAAAATCCTGTCGTTGTCCACACCAATGTATTTTTTATGTAGTTCCCGATCAGCAAGCTTTAAGTCCATCATAATGTAATCGACTTTTTCAATCACCCTGGCAAAAATTTCTTCCGATGTATAACCACTAGTTTGAATGGCAATGTGTATATCACACTTTTCTTTCATCAAATCAATCACTTCGCAGAGGAACTCCGGTTGCATCAAGGGTTCTCCCCCGGAAAACGTAATTCCACCCTCGCCTGTATTCAAGATGGGCTGATAAGCAATAAGTTTTTCAGCAAGTTCCCGGGCAGAAATTTCCCTACCTGTAATCTCAAGGCATTGATTGGGACAAATATGAATACATTTCCCAAAGATTTGACACTCCGGATGGTCGCATCCTTTTGTACATTGTCCGCAATGTACACACATAGCATCTTTTTGCATCAGTTGCTTTTCCGGCTTTAACCCCTCAGGGTTATGACACCAAAGGCACCGAAGGGGACAGCCTTTCAGGAATACTGTAACCCTGCTACCCGGGCCATCGTGAACCGAAAATTCTTTGATATCAAAGATGGTTCCCATCATACCTGATACGCCTGCCTTGCCATCACGTGATCCTGATATTCCTTATCCAATTCCACAAAGTAAGCACTCCATCCCCAGATACGAACCACAAGACTTCTATGATTTTCCGGATGCAACTGTGCATCCTTCATCCGTTCCGGATTCACCGCATTGAGCTGAAGCTGATGACCGCCCATATCCATATAGGATTTTACAAGAGTTGCAACCTTGTGGATGCTGTCTTCGCTTGCAAACATGCCATTATGGAATTCCAAGGTCAAGGGACCACCATTAATAGCCTTTTCAAAATTCGGTTTTACAAAAGATTGTACCACCGAGAACGGACCGTTGATTTTTGCAAACAGACTGGGGGAGAAGTTGGTTCCAAAGGGTTCCTTATTTCTTCTGCCATCCGGGGATGCCCCAATTTCGTCAGCATGCCAAAGATAGAACATAGCCGACCCGGTTCCTGCACGATAGACACCACCACGACAGTTTTTCCGTCCCTCAAGACTATCTGAAAAACAATTAAGCAGATACACCGTCTTTTCATCTGCCACATCATCATTGGTTCCAAATTTCGGTGTTTCAAAACGAAGTCTGTGGAGCAATTCACGATGGTTTTCAAAATCGCTGTCAACTGCCGCAATCAATTCCTCTTTGGAAATCAGATTTTCGTTATAGACATACTTTTCGATGGAAGTCAAAGAATCTGCCGCAGTTGCAATTCCTGTTCCATGGATACCAAAGTTATTGTATTTTCCACCGTTATAGATATCGCAATCCATCACTACATTCATCAAGGGAGATGGAACAAACCATAAATCTTTCGTACCGGAACAGATTTTGTCGCATTCGCAACGGATTTCCTCTTTTACTTTTTCCAAAAGTTCTGCAAAGGTTTCACAATATGGAAAATCACGATGCAATACTGTGTCAATGACCTTGGGGAAAGAAAGGGCTCCAATATTAGGCACATCTGCGCCGACTTTCGGAATGATAAACTCCCAACAAGCGGCAACAACATACTCCCTTGCATCCTTTTCCTCGTACCCTAATTTCGTTAAGCCGTCCAACACCACATCGTCGTTGGAATACTGCGGGAATCCAAGGCCTGCCTTGGTTAATTCACTTCCCAGCTCATACACTCTGATTGGGGTATTTTTATTCACTCGCAAATTGATTTTAGGGTCAATCAGCAAAAGGTTTTTCGATGCAGTCAGACATAGCTCTGACAACAAGTTAAACCCATCGTTTCCATTTTCATCCATACCGCCTAAAACCATACTTTGTCCGTTATCTCCTTGCTGAACACCGGGGTAAAGGTCAGAATCCTTATTGAAAGACAAGAAGAAATCTTCCACCAATTCCAATGCAGAATCCTGATCCAGAACACCCTTTTCCAGATCAGCTTTCAGATAAGGATACATATACTGGTCAAAGCGACCTACGGTGATATGGTAATTTCCCTCCAGCCAAAGAGAAAAATGAATGATACGAAACATTTGTAATGCTTCTCTGAATGATGTTGCACCGTATCTGGGAACTCTTTTTAAACAATCGGCAATGTCGGTTCGCCCTTGCTTTTCTGCCTCTTCCAGATACCGGTCTGTCAAACGGATAATGGCATCAATCATTCGTTTTCCGTATTCATCTGTTTCTTCTCTAAGACAGAGCAACCCCTTTTGAATCACTTTTTCATAGTTCGGAGATAAATTGGACAAATATCCAAGCTCGTGAATATAATGCCTATTCTTAATCTCTTTCCACTCTTCCTCGGTGAAACAATCGGGAATATTCCTAATTGTCCGCAAAAAACAAATCTTTTCATTATCCAGAATGACAGGTGTTTCCAGTTCTGTCAGTTTTTCGAACCGTCTTGTCATTCGCTCTGCCGGATTTACACCATTTTCGCTGAATTCTTTTGGAAAATCCATGGTGCAATCAACCCGATACTGGTGATGTTGTTTCGTTGTAATAAATTCAAGTAGAAGTTGATTCATCAAACGTACCCCTTTCGCAAAAACATTAAATTCTCCCACAGAAAATGCTAATCATTCGCAATCACAACTTCATGTCCTGTTGCAGCAGATTCATAAATTGCTTCTAAAATCTTCATGATTTCAACACCATCTTCCGCCGGAGCAAGACAAGTTGTAGTTTCTCCACGAACCAAGGAAAGGAAATGTGCAATCTCTCTGTGAAACGGAGTATGGAAATCAGTATTTAAACTTAGCTGAGGAATTACGTCTACCAAATAATCATTCAGTTGAGTGTAGAGTTCAATCGCCTCATTAGTTTCCTGCTTCAATCAAGTCGGATC
>JAZRCD010000142.1:0-6890 GCA_045635425.1 Ructibacterium sp.
AGTCATGTACAAGGAGTACACTCCTTCCATCCCTCATCTCCTATCGAACAAATTTCATCCAAATTTCTGCGCACTTAATTTGCGAAGAGACCGGCTCGGCAACCACAGAAAATCTTTTCCACATACTATGCTCGGCAATGGGTGGAGCGTCACGCCGTTAACCAATATCTTTTTGCAACAGCATGTGGCTCCGTAGACTGTGGTAAATCTTTACCGCGAATAAAATCCGGCAATGGATGGAGCGTCACGCTCCTCTGCGCACTACCGAGCGCAATTGGGCGAGGCAAAAATCATAGTTGTACACGAAAAGGGCAGAAACCTGTTGGTTTCTGCCCTTTCTTTTTTAGTCGTATAATCCCGCTCTATCATTCATTACAATGTGTCGCAGGTCGCTTTCAGTAAGGCCAAGACCTGTGTCGGTGCCCTTCAAAATTCCTTTGGCAACAACCTTTTTCACCGACGGAACCGCCCAATCGGGCATGTTATCATCGATATAGTTATAAATAGTCGGGTTTTTCAGTTCCCGTATTTCCTGCGCCAGAGAATCTATGGCGGCTTTCAGTTCCTGATATTGTGTCATGGACAAATCCTCCTTTTGGTCGGGAACCTTTCCGGTGATGCCTTTGCAGAGGGCAGCGGCAACCGCTTTGGCTCCCAAATTCTGATACAATTTGCTGTCGGCTTCACTATCCACAAAGCAAACCTCAATCAAGGTGGCAGGAGCGGTGGTACGTTTGATAACATAAAGGTGAGAACCACGCTTGGTGCCACGGTTTTGGAACCCCAACTCCTCTAAAGAGGAGAGGATTCTTGCGGTCTCTTTGGTTTCCTTTCCGGTCATGGTGTATACCTCGCTGCCTCTTCCTCCTCCTGCGTTGAAGTGAATGGAGTAAAAGGCATCCAGTTCCCGTGCATTTGCGGCGGCAACAATCCGTGACAGATTGGCAGAAACCGAAGGAGCGGATTGATTGGTGCAATCATAGACGGTGTGACCCAAAGCGGTCAGCAACTCCATCAAGGCTTTGCCTACAGCGCGGGTTTCCCGACTTTCGTTCAGGTACCCCACAGCCCCGGAACCGGGCCCCGATGCGGTATGACCGCAGTCTATGCCGATGCGCATGACTTTTTCACCTCCTTTCTGTTTTTGCTTTCCTGACGGAAAAACTTCAGGTAAAGGTCGCAGAGTATGGCGGCTTTGGTAAAACTGTTGTTCTTCCACCAGGAAACGACCGAGGCGCCCAAGGTCAGGCTCAGGGATACAAACTGATAGACCTGATCTTCCCCAAAGGGAAGGGCCTCCCTTCCTGCAACCGCAAGAACCTGATTGATCAGCGCCAAAGCCAGAACCACAGTACGGGCAATGGTGTCGTGCTTTATGTTTTCCATAAATGTTTCTCCTTTCCTAATCTATTCTTCGGGGTGGTTGGATTATTCCAGTTCCAGATCCCGAAGTCGATGTTCCGAGACTTTTTGGCGGTTGCTGAGAACCGCCACATCCTGTTCCAGATGGAACAGACGTTCCATCATATTATTGTGCTTGTTAACCTTCTCTTCCAGTTGTCCAAGGCGGTAGTTGGTCAGACGATTGGCGGCAAGTATACCAAAGAGCGAACCCAACAGCGTTCCTGCCAGAGACAAAAGAGCAATGACCAGTTCGGTGTTCATCTTCTTCCTCCTGTGTTGTCTTATTTTAAGAAAATGCGGATGTGATTCTCGTCCAAACGTTCCATAACCCGATAGGGAGTAACCGTGGCAGAAGCGGTGGCAATGCCCCCTTCCGAGACGGTGCAATAGCCGCTTGCTTCGCAGGTTCCGTCGTCTACCACCACCAACTGTCCCAAAAGTCCAACGGGTGCCCATTCGGGACGGGAATCCCTACCCACATAGGGTCGGGTGGCGTCATAGTCCGGGTTAATCAGAACGTGGGTCTCGGTGTGGGCAGGAATTACCGAGCCGGTTTTGGGATCGGTGGATTCGGGAACCTCCACCTGATGCGTTAACCGCCGACCAAACACATCGGTCTGATAGGTTCCCTGCCATTGCTCAGAAAAGATGTTGCCCTTTACCACAGGCGTAGCGGAAACAACGCCTAAAATATAGGTGTCTTCAGGGGTTGCGAATCGGATTTTGTTGCCTGAGAGGGTGACAAAGTGACCGCAACGATCCTCCTTGGTAGGGTTTTGGTCTTCCCATTCAAAGTATTCGGCATAGTCCGCACCGCTGGCGGCAAAGGCGTTCTGGCCATAGCAGTAACCATCGGCAGAAACACGAAATGCATTGGATGCAGTAAAGCCGGTTCCGTTACCCACCAAAAAGACCGAGCCGGAATTATCATAGGAGGAGTTAGGCCCTGAAACAGGGTTGTTCTGTCTTCCTACCACCACCTGAAGATTGTTTGATTGAAGATCCTGACCAAAGGCCATGGCGCAGGTGCCGGTAGCGAAGTTGTTGTTACCCATACTTGTGGCGTAGTCTCCGTTCACGGTGGAATAAGAACCAAAGACCGACGAACAATATCCGGAAGAGCGTGTTTCCAGACCGGAGGCAAGAGAGCCGACACCCGATGCGCCGGGGCAATAGGTTCCGCCAAGAGATTCTCCGTCAGAATTCCAGATAACCGCTGAGGCAAGGCCGAACCCCTTTTGGATGGGCTTGTTGTCCATATCCGCCTGCTTGGCGTAGTAGTCCGGGGTCTGTCCGCCCAGTTTTTCTGCATCATCAACCACACCATTCTTTGTGGTATCATAGATAGAACGAACCATGTCACCGCCACCTGCATCGGCTACCGATTCGTTTACATACTGACGGGTGGCAAGGATTTCGTCCTTGGCGTAGACATCTCCCGCAAATCGACCGTTTCCTTGCCAGTCCAAAGTATAGGCGTTGGAACGGGCTTCGGTGCCGATACCATTTCCCACAATGTGAGCATAGACACCCTCGGTGTCCTCTAAGTTATACTTTCCCTCCGCATGCTGGCAGGCAGAGGATGCCAGGGTGTAAAAGCCTTCTGCATGGGAATAACTTCCCTTGGCAACACCGCCTTCTCCCTCGGCATGGGAACTAACCCCCGATGCAGTAGTGGAACCGCCCTCTGCGTGAGCATTGATGCCGGATGCAGTGGTATAGGATCCTTCCGCATGGGCACGATTGTTGGTTGCTTTGGTTCCCGTGCCTTCTGCATGAGAACTGTCGGCAGATGCTTCCGTTTTCTGACCCTCTGCATGGGAGCGCAGACCGGTTGCCTTGGTCTGGAACCCTTCCGCGTGGGTATAATTGTTGGAAGCAAGGGTTTCTCCGCCTTCTGCATGAGAACTGTAGCCGGTGCCTTGAGCGCCATAGCCTTCCGCATGAGAATAAGCGCCGATGGCACGGGTGTCTCCGCCCTCTGCATGGGCGTTGATGCCGGATGCCTGACACAAAACGCCCTCTGCATGGGCGTTTTCCCCTGATGCCACCGTGGCGTTGCCCTCTGCGTGGGCGTTTTTGCCGGAGGCTTTTGATTGATTGCCCTCTGCGTGGGCATGAGCACCGGTGGCGGAGGTCATGTTTCCTTCTGCGTGGGAGCATTTTCCTGTGGCTTCGGTGTTACCGCCTTCTGCATGGGAGTAATGCCCCATTGCATGAGAACTTCCTCCTTCGCTATGACTGCCGATTCCCTCTGCACGACAGTTGTAACCCTCCGCGTGGGAACATTCCCCTGTAGTGACGGTGGAACGGCCTTCCACGTGGGATGACCAGCCAAAGGCTTGGGTAATGGTGCCTTCTGCATGGGAATCCAAGGTTCCGGAGGTCAATCGTCCCTCTAAATGGAGAGAAAAGTCTCCTTCTGTGTCGGTAACCACGTGAGAACCGATGCTACCGCCGTTTACAAAAAAGGTTCCTATGAGAGAAGGGGTTTGGGATGGGGTAAAGACCACATCCAGTTCGGTGTCCTTCTCCGCATCGGTGTTGCCTATCAGGGTAACAGTATTTCCCTGAACCTCCGAGATGGTTCCGCTGTGGCGTTGCTTTTCCGATCCATGTTTCAGGAAGATAAACCAACTCATGCCCGGCTCAATTCCTTTCACCGAGTCTAAGGTAACGGTGTTTGGGGTATAGTCGGTAATCAGGAAAGTGCGAAGTTGGGTAGAGTTCATCCGCCCTTCCAGATGGGCATAGGGAACATTGGCGGTGTTGGTGCTGTCGTTGAAGGCCTCACTGCCTGTGGGCTCCAAAGGAAGCCCCACCGCCGTGGCGTAGGGAGAAACCCCTGCCAGTTTTTCTTTTTCCTGTGAGGTAAAGCTCTGCTGGGAAAGACCCATGCCTGAGATTTTGTCCACCTTGGTGTCAAGAATCTCCGCAACGGACTGATTGGTCTTGGTCAGAACGTCTTCTGCCTTGTGTTTTCCTTCCGCACCCTTGTAATGCCCGTCAAGACGGGCGGTCAGAGCGTTGAACAGATGTTCTGCATAGTACTTCACCCAGGAAGAATTGCCTTTGGAAGCATAGGACTTCCCCCTTTTGTCATACCATAATGACATGAAATCACTCCTTTGTGTAATGATTGCAGACGGCGCTTTCTGCTTACCAAGAAGTATAATACGGATTTCGGTGTCATGGCGTGTCAAGATGAAAAGAGGCTTCAAAAAAAGAATTTCGGGAAAATACTTGACAAGAAGTTCTTCCCGTGATATAATAAGTCCCTGTGATGTAGGGGTATAGCTCAGTTGGTAGAGCAGCGGTCTCCAAAACCGCGTGCCGGGAGTTCGAGTCTCTCTACCCCTGCCAAGAAATCCCCGCTCTCATAGGAGGGCGGGGATTTCCAACAGTAATACACTTATCGGGGCGTGGCGCAGCTTGGTAGCGCACCTGGTTTGGGACCAGGGGGCCGCAGGTTCGAATCCTGTCGCCCCGACCAAAAAAGAACGACTATTCTGATAGAATGGTCGTTCTTTTTTGTGTTTGTGTCCGCAAGGACGCAATATCATTTTGGGACGCAGTTCCAAACATCATTTGACCGCTTGCGGTCTACATCATAAAGCAGACTCAAAATGATGTTATCTGCGATAAATGATGTGATGCTTCGCATCAACGATGTTACACCTCCGGTGTAAATGATGTTGCACTTCGTGCAAATATATGATATACTTTTCAAAGAGGTGGTTTACAATGAAAGAAGATAAACTTGGAAATCTCTCAATGGAATTATCTGTCGAAGTTTTAAATTTAGTAAAGGATTTGCGCAATAAAAAGGAAAATATTATATCAAACCAAATTGGCAGAAGTGCCACAAGCGTGTGTGCCAATATTGCTGAAAGCAAATACGGGCACAGCAGGGCAGACTTTATCGCAAAATTAGAGATAGCTCTAAAAGAAGCAAGTGAAACCGGAAGGTGGCTTGAAATGCTTTATAAAACTAACCATATAGATGAAACTAAATACAAGTCCATAAATAAAATTTGTTCTACCATAAGAATTTTACTTATTGCTTCTATAAAAACCGCCAAACAAAATACAGAAAAATCAAAATAAATTTTATGCCGTCACGAAAGTGACGGTTTTATTTTATGTGCATTTTGCTGTTTTCATAATTTTTTATTGATAAATAATGAAAAATGTGATATTATAATTATGCCAAACAAACTAAATATGTTGTACAGTATTGAGGTATATTTTTCTTTTGGGATAAATATGCTTATTTGCGTATACACTTATTTTGAATTTGATAAAAATGCAAATTCCATTTATAAGTGTGTGCGTATATCTCGTGCTGTATAAAGTTTGTTTGGCGACAATCGGAGTTTGCGTTTTTTATGCGTCAACTTCGGTTGGCGCATTTTTTGTTTTAACAGGATGTAAGATTGGGGTGCTCTTTCGTATGTTTTAATTTAAAGTGCGTAAATTAGAATAGAATGGAGGAATTATTTTGAAAAACACATTAAAAGGATACTTAATCGGAGTATTAAGCACAGTTATGTTACTTGGTTGCGTTGCTTATGCAGCAAGTAACACAAAAACAATCGAAGCACTTTATAACAACATCAAAATTTATGTTGACGGTGTAAAAATTGACCCCAAAGATGCTAATGGAAACACAGTAGAACCATTTATTTACAATGGTACTACATATCTTCCTGTTCGTGCAGTAGGCGAAGCTATAGGTAAAACAGTTACATGGGATGGGGCAACTCAAAGCGTATATCTCGGAGAAAAACCGGGAGATGTACAGTATTTAATGGATGTTTGTCCACCCTATTTGACAGACTATATATATAAACCATATATTGGATCACAAGGTGAATTCTTTGAAATGGGAAATGAAAAATATACAAATGGATTTACTCTTGCTGCAGCAGGAACTGCTTATTTTAAATTAAACAGCAAGTATTCTTCTATGGAATTAACAATTGTATCAGATGGAGATGCGGAAGGAACAATATCGTTTGTTGTTGATGACAAATCAGTAAAAACCGTTGATATGAAACATGGCGATCTTCCAAAAAAGGTAACAGTCCCTTTGAATTACGGACTTCAATTAAAAATCGTTAACCCCGGCGGAATGGGTAGCGCATATAAGGATTTTGGTTTTGCAAACATTATTATAAAATAAATGTACAAATCTGCACCCCCTATCCACAAAATAGCATCAATGGGTGCCATTTGAACCCCCTATAGAAATTCTATCAAAATATATGTTATTATTCAGAAAAACCGGCAATCTTGGTATAAGATTGGCGGTTTTTTCATTGAGGTGCTCTCTTGAAAGATAAAGTTGTGATGCGGCAATGAATTTATTTGCGATAAAGTACGGTTTTCTTCATATTAATAATATATAAATATCACGTGCCGCCGGGGTGTCCTTTTTCCTTTGGGAGAAATTCTTTCCTTATTATAATATATAAAGCAAAAAA
>JAZRCD010000143.1:0-1839 GCA_045635425.1 Ructibacterium sp.
TTGCAATCTCAAAAACTTTTGCAAGGTTAAAAGAACCGTCCTCACAGCCGGTGTTGCACTTACCAGGGATTTCTATCTCCTGGCAACCCAAGGTTGCATAGTTTCTTGCATCTTCCAAGGAAACGCCCAGCTTCAGAAGACCGGGAATGACTGTTATATCACTGACCACAGTGGGATCACACATGCCTTCTGACCATATCTTGAGCATCAGATCCGTTAGTTCAACAGGTGTGTCTGCACCTATGCGAACCACCATGCGGGGATGGGTGTCGTGGATATTGCGTAGCACCTGCAAGAACAGGTAGGAGAGATCATTGGTTGCGTCTTTGCCGTTTTCCGGGAGGCATCCGCCGAGAGTGGAGTTGTGAGAACCGCACTCCCAGAGTTTAAACATAAAGGAGGCAATGGATTCTTCGACAGAAATTACGTCCCCATGCTCCATGGAATACTCGTAAAAAGGCAGGAAAAACTGGTCAACACGGCCAATACAGTCAACCCAATCCCACAGAGAGAGAATCCACGCAAGCTGGACAGCTTGATAAAGAGTCTGTGGTTTATTATGGGCGACAAATGTACAATTTGCTCCGATTTCTTCGTAGTAACGCTTCTGGATAGGATCGTTTTCCTTTTCAGCCAGTTTCTTTGCGTGTGCCGCATACTTTTCAAGATGGGCGATCATACCACGGGCCAAGATTCGGTTTGCTTCATAAAAGTCTGCTGTTTCTTGATCTTTTTCATTGAGGGTAGCATACTTATCAATGATTCCCAACATGCCGTCAAGACCGTTTGTCAGAAGGGTAACGTAGTTGGGAAGGGTGTGTCCTTGAAAACCGCCTGCCCAGTACATAACAAGTTTCGCGATTTCTTCAAAATGTTCCTTACCCAGCAGTTCGATGCCTGCGTTATTGATATGGCTCAATGGAAGCGGGGTCATCCGTGACCGAAGCGCGTCGATTCTTGCCTTTTCTGCCTGTACGGCTTCTTCACTGTCGAAGCCGTGGGCGGCGTTGATTTCATTATCATGGAACCGGATGCCCCAACTGAAATGCTCCATAATCGGATAGGTGGGGCGGGTAATGCCTACAACTGCTTCGTGGGGATAGATCACACAGGGCATATCCAGCCAGGAACGGACAATGGAATGTGCAAGTGCAATTACGTAGGGTGCGTCAGGCATTTCCTCAAAAATATCCGCAAAAGGATTCTTGCCATCGGTTGGAATGGGGTCAATCAAGGTATTTTCACGTGGATTTCGGGGACGAAGACGTGCCCGTACATCTGCTTCTACCCTCTTGAAACGATCTGTAAACTGTAATTTTTCATCTATATGTTTATACATAGCAACCTCCTGATAAGGTTAGTTTACTTTTACATGAATTCGCTCTCCGCAAAGCTTCTGCAAAGTGTCGGCAAACTCGCCGACAAAACCCGGATCGGGAACATCTGCCTCATAGGCAGGTGTTATGCCTAATTGAACGGCTTTTGAAATCCCGAGACGATGATATGGTTCGATATGGACCTCCGAAACCGAATTCGGGTGGGCAAGGGCGATTTCGGCAATTCCTTTTTGATGTTCCCGCGTTCCGTTGATACTTGGTATTAAGGGGCAACGAAGAATCACTGGTTTTCCAAACTGGTTCAGAAGGCCAAGATTATGCAGAATCGGAGCGGAGGGAACGCCGCAATACTGCTTATGTGCTTCGTCGCCTGTGATCTTATAATCAAATAGAAAAAGATCAGTGCAGGATGCCATTTCCAACAGAATATCGGGAGAACCGAATCCTGAGGTTTCCACACATGTGTGAAGACCCTGAGCTTTGGCTGCTTTTAACAGAGCTA
>JAZRCD010000144.1:0-3740 GCA_045635425.1 Ructibacterium sp.
CGCCTTGTTGGAGGTTTTCTGGAAGCCAATCAGGTTGTCCATCAACTTGGCAGTTTCTGCACGGGTGATGGGATCGCCGGGACGGAAGTTTCCGGCATCGTCACCGTTGACCACGCCACGGTCACTCCATACGTTGATGGCTTCTTCTGCCCAATGTTCAGCAGAGTCGGGGAATTCCTTCGCAACTACGGGAACTGCCAACAAGGAGCCGAGCATTGCCCCGATGATTGCAAGGGAAAGTAATCTCTTTTTCATATCAAATCCGCCTTTCTGAAAGTGTTCTTTTTTAAAATGATAACATAACGGATTTTCAATGTCAAAGGAAGATGATGGTTCTTTTCTTACACTTTTGTTACAAAGAAATACTCCACAAAAATCCATACCATCCACGCCATTCCCACCACACCGAAAAATCCGTAGAGGTAACGTACCAAAACCGAAAAATCCACCATGGCAAAGGGTAGGGCAATCAGGCAAAGGGCACCGGCACACCGCATCCGCTTTTTGGTGGAGGTCTGAGGGAAGTTCTGCAAAATCCCAAAGCCTTGAGAGAGGGCGGTGGTAAGAATGGACATCAAAAGCACAGCGGTATAGACTTTTTTCTGAACCTGACCGGTCATGGCGGCAAGTTTCAGCATGGGGATTTCGCTTTCCCATAAGGCGTCCAGAAAGAGGTTTTGGCTCGCCCAAATAATCAGGATTAAAATGCCTAGAAAAAATCCACCCGCCAAAGAGGCGGTCTTGATGCCTTTGGGGGTAATTCCTTGCCCCAAAGGAACCAGAACCGAGGGTGCGGAAATGGTGTTGTAACTGACATAGCACAGGGCAGAGGTGAGAATGCCCTTGGTAAGACCGTGATCGGCAAAAACTTGGGTGGTGCCGAAGAGTGCTGCAGAAAGGCAGATGTAGAAGATGCCGAAAATCATACAAGGTACCAAAATGACATTGGCGGCAATGATTCCTTTCAGGTCAAAGGTCAGAATGACAAAGCAGACAAGGGCAAGAAGAAAGACCCCCACAAAGGAGGGGAGCATATAACTCTGGGAAAGGAGGGCGCCACAGCCGGAGAGCATGGTAAAAAATCCGCAGAAGAGATAGAGAAAAAGAAACCATCCCAAATGGTGGGCGAATCTGCCTGCCACCGCTTTCAGGTAGTCTTTGCAGGTGTTCAGGTTGCCAAGATAGGCGCGACGAAGAATCAGGTAGCAGATCAGAACCAACAAAAAGGTGGCAAGGACAATGCCGCTGTGATCGGTGCCGGATGGAATGTTAAAGTATTCCATAATCTCCCGTCCCGATGCAAAGCCTGCGCCAATCACCAGACCGATATAGACAAATGCAAGTGAAAAACCTTGTTTCATAGGTCTCCTCCTCAAAGGTTAATGAATTCTTTCCTTATATATATGCAACCGGGAACGGAAAGATGAATCCGTGGGTCTTGTGCCTTGGAGTTTGCTCCACCGCCATATCTTGTGGATATGAAAAAAATTACGTTTTTTCTGAAAAAAAGATTGACAAACCTTGCAAATTGTGATAAACTACCTTTACCTCTCGAAAGAGGTTTTATTTGTGTGAACAAAAGATTTGGGATTTTCCGGTCTTTTGAAATTAGATGGACGAGGTGAAAAAGATGCAAACCAAAATCACTTTAGCGTGCTCCGAATGCAAGCAGAGAAATTACGATACTACCAAGAATAAGCAGAATTGTCCTGACAGACTGGAAATGAACAAGTACTGCAAATTCTGCCGGAAGCACACCCTGCATAAGGAAACCAAGTAAGAATCCGCAGGGAAAGTTCCTGTAGAAAAGGAGTTGTAGAAAATGGAACAGAAAAAGCCGAATATCTTTGCTAAGATTGGAAACTTCTTTAAGGAAGTAAAGTCCGAACTCAAGAAGGTTGTATGGCCTACTTTTGCAAAGATTAAGCAGAATACTTTGATTGTTATTATCTATGTTCTGGTCATTGGCGTGGTTATCTGGGGTCTGGATATGCTCTTTGGTTGGGGCATGCAGCTCTTTGTTAACCGATAATTAGTAATAGGAGGGAAGGGATTCGTTCCCAAGTATTATGGCAAACGCAAAATGGTATGTCGCCCACACCTATTCAGGCTATGAGAACAAGGTGATGACAGACATTCAGAAAACAATAGAGAATCGGAATATGACTGATATCATTCAGGAAATCCGCGTTCCTATGGAAGAGGTTATCGAAATGAAAGATAACCAAAAAAAGGTGGTTGAGCGGAAAGTCTACCCCGGCTACGTGATGGTTAAGATGGTTATGACCGACGAGAGCTGGTACGTAGTTCGTAACACCCGTGGTGTTACCGGTTTCGTTGGCCCCGGTTCCAGTCCTGTGCCCCTTACCGAGGCAGAGGTGGAGAGCATGGGCTTAGAGCGCACTACCATCGAGCTGGACTTCGCTGCCGGCGACAACATCCGGGTCAAGTACGGCCCCTTGGAAGGATTTGTCGGCGTGATTACCGAAATCCAGATGGACAAAAAGAAGATTCGTGCCAAGGTTTCCATGTTCGGCAGAGACACCGACGTGGAACTGGAATTCAACCAGATCGAAGCTTTGGTATAATCGCAACATTGTTACCCACACGGATGATTCCGTTTTTATATTCCGATGGCGAAAGCCATTGGTCTGTGGGAGGGATGTGACATGAGGTCATTCCCGATAATACCACGTTTGTGAAACAAGGAGGTGTATTGAAATGGCACAGAAAATCACAGGGTACATTAAGCTGCAAATCCCCGCAGGTAAGGCAACTCCTGCACCCCCCGTTGGTCCCGCTCTGGGTCAGCACGGTGTTAACATTATGGATTTCACCAAGCAGTTTAATGAAAAGACACAGAAGGATGCAGGTCTGATCATCCCGGTTGTTATTACCGTATATCAGGACAGATCCTTCACCTTTGTAACCAAGACCCCCCCTGCACCTGTTCTGATTAAGAAGGCTTGTAAGATCCAGAGTGGATCCGGCGTTCCTAACAAGACCAAGGTTGCACAGCTTTCCAAGGCTGACCTGCAGGCAATTGCTGAGCAGAAGATGCCTGACCTGAACGCAGGTTCTCTGGAAGCTGCTATGTCCATGATTGCGGGTACCGCTCGTTCCATGGGTATTACCGTTGAGGAGTAATCCATCGGCTACAAAGTATTTGAAAATAGTGGGAGGAACGTTAAGGACGTTCTGTAGAACCACCATAGGAGGAAGTAACATTGAAAGGTAAAAAGTATCAAGACAGCGTAAAGCTGATTGAAAAGGGTAAGTTATACGATACCGCTGAAGCTTTGGACCTGGTATGCAAGACTGCAACCGCTAAGTTTGACGAAACCGTTGAACTTCATGTAAAGCTCGGTGTTGACTCCCGTCATGCGGACCAGCAGGTTCGTGGTGCGGTTGTACTGCCCAACGGAACCGGTAAGACGGTTCGTGTTCTGGTATTTGCCAGAGAAGGTAAAGCTGACGAAGCAAAGGCTGCCGGTGCTGACTATGTTGGTGCTGAGGAGCTGGCTCAGAAGATCCAGTCCGAGAACTGGTTCGATTTTGATGTTGTAGTTGCAACCCCTGACATGATGGGTGTTGTAGGTCGTATCGGTAGAATCTTAGGTCCTAAGGGTTTAATGCCTAACCCCAAGGCAGGTACTGTTACTCCCGACGTTGCTAAGGCAATCGAGGAGATCAAATCCGGTAAGATTGAGTACCGTCTGGACAAGAGCAACATCATTCAC
>JAZRCD010000145.1:0-8770 GCA_045635425.1 Ructibacterium sp.
CGCGATGCTTTGCATCGCGGCTTTGCTAAGTAAAAAGAAGATTTTGTGGAAAAGGAGAAAATGCCATATGATGAATGCAAATAAAAAATTTATGGAAATACAAGAGAAACTATACGAAGCAAAAAAACTTGAAATCCTTTCTGCGAAAGATGAATTATTTGTTCGTGGTACAACTTATTACGTGAGTAATGACGGCGACGATTCCAATGACGGAAAAACACCGGACGCACCTTGGAAGACAGTTGAAAGAGTCAACAAGAGTTGGTTAAGACCCGGTGACGGTATTTTGTTTCGACGTGGAGACCTGTTCCGCGGGCCCGGGATTATTGCGGCGAATGGCGTTTCCTATGGAGCCTATGGATGCGGAGAAAAGCCAAAGTTTTATGGTGGAAGCGAGGACCTTGCCAAAGCGGAACTTTGGGAGGAATATGATAAAGATGCTCATATTTGGGTATGCAAAAAAATGGTTTCCGATCCGGGAACATTGGTGTTTAATGAGGGAGAGTTTGTTTCCAGAAAAATGATTCCCTCTTATCGGAATTTGCAATTTGTTTGTCGGGATGATATTACTCGTCCCTTTGTGATGGAAAAAGAAATGACAGAAAATTTAGATGTTTTCTGGAAGTATGACAGAACTCTGGAAAATGGGGAGTCAAAAGGAGAATGTTTCCCGATACCTGAGGTTGGTCCTCATTGTATGGGAAGTATGTATTTAAGATGCGATCAAGGAAACCCCGGAGAGTTTTTTGATTCAATTGAAATGATCGCAAGATGTGTTGGGGTTTCGGTACGACAGGTAAATCATATTACTGTTGATAATCTTTGCTTGAAATATTTTTGTTTTGGTGTCGGAAGTGGCATGGTAAAAGGACTCCATGTGACCAATTGTGAAATCGGCTGGATTGGCGGTAACATTCAAAGTTACGGGGGTGGAGATCCTAACTTTCCGGAGGGGAAACGTGGGAGCGTAACCCGCTTTGGTAATGGAATTGAAGTTTATGGAAACTGTGATGATTATCAGGTTTCTTGTTGTTATATTTATCAAGTCTATGATGCAGGAGCATCTCATCAAGTGACATCGCCTAAAAAAATTGTAATGGAAAACATTAAATATATGGATAACTTGATTGAAAACTGTGTTTATGGTATTGAATATTTTCTTGATCAACCTGGTGAGGATCAGGGAAGTTATATGAAAAACGTGGAAATGTGTGATAATATCATACGTCTTTCCGGTTATGGATGGGGGCAACAAAGACATAATGTTGATACACCGGCTCTCATCAAAGGATGGAGTTATAAAAATACTGCTCAAGAATTTACTATTTCAAATAACGTTTTTGATCGCTGTGCTTATCGAATGTTGCATTTGGTGGCAGAAAAGGACGAGTATTGTCCTGTCATGAGTAATAACACCTATATTCAGCATCTTGGTGGTAGTTTAGGACAATATGGCGGGAATGAGGTTGCGGAGCCTGATAATTTGGCTTTTGATGAAGAGGTTGAAAATAAGCTGATTCAAATATTCGGTGAGAAAGATCCCGAAGTATATTGGATTTCAGAGAAATAAGAGGAGAAAATAATGAGTAGAAAATATCTGCTTCCTGAGAGTGGTAATTTATATAAGGCAAATTTGCATTGTCATTCCACCGTCAGTGATGGTGCGTTTACACCGGAAGAACTGAAGAAAATGTATATGGAAAAGGGCTATCATGCTATTGCCTATACCGATCATAAGATTTGCACGCCCCATACTGAACTGACGGACGAGAAGTTTGTGGCTCTTACCGGATTTGAAATTGCCTTTGGTATCCGAAAGGCAACAAGTGTGCATATGAACGGAATTGCCAGAAGTCCGCAGACAGAGTTCTTTGTGGATAATGAAGATATGGACGATATCGAAAAGATGAACGAGGGTATTAAGTTGCTCAATGAGAACAATTTTATTTCCACTTTGAATCATCCCAGATGGTCAGGAATTTTGATGCAAAACATTGAAAAACTGGGTGATGTAGCCAATATAGAAGTGGTGAACGGATTTGAGCTGATTCGGGATGGCTACGGAGATTCCTCTACCGTTTTTGAAATGGAGCTTCGCAGAGGAAGAAAGGTTCGGCCTCTTGCTACCGATGATAGCCATAAAGCCGATAAGTTGGAATATTTCCAAGGTTTTACCGTGATCAAAGCGCCGGAACTTACCTATGATGCCTTGATTGAAGGTTTGGATGCCGGAAACTTCTTTGCGTCCACCGGTCCTATGTTCAAAAATTTATGGCTGGATGGAAGTGTTCTTCACGTGGAATGTAGCCCGGTTTGTGGTGTTTATGTCCACGGAACCTATTATAGTCATCGTGCTGCTGAAATTAGAGTAGAAGATACCATTGAAGTAATTGATATAGATTTGGGAGAAAGCTTTAAGGGGTCGAAATTCCTCTTTGTACAGATTGTAGACAAAGAAGGAAAAAGAGCGTGGTCTTGTCCCTTATGGTTGGAATAAAAGGAGCAGAACATGTTTGATAGAAAGAAAACCAAAGCAGTTCTTTGGGATTTGGATGACACCATTTTTAGTCGTGTTGAGGCGGCTAGAAAAACTTTTTATGGAATGTTTCGAATGCATTTATATCCAAATCAAAACGAGAAATTTATCGAGGAAGCTGTTGCATATATGATGACCCAAGTGAAACGGAACAGTATGATAGATGAGAGTTCCTTTCAGGCATTGTTGGCAAAATTCCCATCGGATATTCCTTATTGCAGGGAGAATTGCGTAGATTACTACTATGAGCATATCGGAGCATTTGCGGAGCCCTTCCCTGAAGTAATTGAAGTGATTAAGAAACTGAAAGAGCAAGGGATTAAAATCGGTCTTGTGACTAATGTGGCAGAGGATAGGGTGGATTCTCAATGGAAGAAGATTTCGACTATGAAACTGGAAACCTTGTTTGATGTAATGGTTCTTTCGGGTGAACTGGGTATTCATAAACCCGATCGTAAAATCTTTGACAAGGCAACCGAAAAGTTGGGTGTTTCCAACAGAGAATGTGTCTATGTGGGAGATGATCCCCACTCTGATGTTGAGGGTGGACTAAATGCAGATATGGAGGTTGTCTGGATTGACAGATGGCCGTATGACGGAAGATATGATTCTAATGCGAGTGTTCATCGCGTAGGGTCTGTGCTTGAATATTTTTCATTATAAAGCAGAAAGGAATGACAGAAAATGCAACGTACCATTGTTCCTAAGGATGCAGAAGAGAAAAAGAAACGTTTAAAAAAGATGGAAGGCAAAATTTGGTTGTTGCCGGAGCATGGTAACTTTTATAAAACTAATTTACACACCCATTCTAATGTCAGTGATGGAAATTTTACGCCGGAAGAATTAAAGAAATTCTATCAGGAAAAGGGTTATCATGCAGTAGCATTTACCGACCATAGAAAATGTGTTCCGCATCCTGAGTTGACGGATGAGAATTTTGTGGCATTGACCGGTGCAGAACTTGATTTTTCCTACTGTGAAGAAAACGGCTATGTGCGGAAAATGGTTCATATCAATGCCATTGCAAGGGACCAAAATCTTGCGTTTGAACGAGAATCTATGCCCCTTGACTATGATTTAATCAACGAAAAGATTCGGGAACTGAAAGAGATGGATTGTATTGTTACCTTGAATCATCCGGTGTTTTCAGATATGTCCACCGACGATTTGCTTCGTGTTCAGGGAATGGACAATATGGAGATTTATAACTCTATTGGTGTTATGTTTAATAACTACACAGACGATTCTGCTTTTTATGAGTATTTTCTGCGCGCAGGTGGGAGAGCGATTCCTATTGCCGCAGACGACAGTCATATGAAGTTCCCGGAGAATACGCCTTGTATTGAATATTTTCAGGGATTTACGGTTATAAAAGCTCCTGAATTGACCTATGATGCATTGACCGAAGGAATTACGAAAGGAAATCTGTTCTCCTCCACAGGTCCTATGTTTGAGGAACTTTGGATTGAAGGGGATATGCTCCATGTAAAGTGCAGTCCTGTATGCGGCATTTATGTGCACGGAAAATATCTGGCGTATAAGGCGGCAGAGTTTGAACTGACGGATTGCTTGACAGAATCTGTGATAGATATTTCGGGGCTTCGTGCAATTTCTCCCTATATTTGGGTACAGTTGCGGGATACCAAAGGCAGAAAAGCGTGGGCACTTCCCTATTGGTTTGATGAAATATAAGAAAAATAATTTGGAGGTCTATGATGAATCAAACATTATATGATTTTATTACAAATAAAAAGCATCATCAATTTCGCTCCGAGTGTTCAATCAATTTTGCGAAGGATTTCAGCGAGAATAACGTAAGTCCCATTGAGAGAATGACAAAACGATTCGAGACATTAAGCAAAATGGAAATTCCCGTTATCTTGAAAGAAGAGAAGATATGTTTTCTTCGTACCATAAAGAACATTCCGGATTGTTTTACGGAAGAGGAATGGTCTGAAATCAAAAGGGAGCATTATATTCACGAGCTTGGGTATCTTTCCAATCTTTCGCCCAATTATGAAAAAGCAATCCAAAAGGGCTTACTTGCCCTCAAAGAAGAGGCGGATGAGTATGGAATGCGAATAATTGACAGTATTATTTCTCTTGCCGATCGGTACCGAGAAGAAGCAGAAAAGCAAGGAAGAACGGATATTTCAGATTTGTTGAAACGTGTTCCCAGATACGGAGCGACCTCGTTTTTGGAAGCTTTGCAAATGTTTCGTATTATACACTTTTCCCTTTGGTTGGAGGGAAATTACCATATCACGGTAGGACGATTTGACCAGTATATGTATCCTTATCTGAAAGCGGATTTGGAGAAAGGTCTTTTGGATAAGGACTCGGCTTTGGAATTGGTAGAAGAATTTTTCCTCTCCTTTAATCGTGATTCTGACTTGTACCCCGGTGTTCAGCAAGGAGATAACGGACAGAGTCTTGTTTTAGGCGGTATGGATGAGAATGGTGAGGATGGGTTTAATCTGTTATCCGAACTTTGCCTGACTGCATCTAGAAACCTTTTGCTGATTGATCCCAAAATCAATCTGCGAGTCAATAAAAACACCCCCCTTCGTGTGTATGAGTTGGGAAGTGAGTTGACAAAAGCAGGTCTTGGATTTCCTCAGTATTCCAATGACGATGTGGTGATTGATGGGTTGCTTCGGTTGGGATACGAAGAAAAGGATGCTAGAAATTATGTTTTGGCCGCTTGTTGGGAGTTTATTATTCCGAAAGTGGGAGCGGATGTAGCTAACATAGGAGCCCTTTCTTTCCCCAAAGTGATTGATACAGTGTTGCATCGGGATTTTCCGGATTGCAATACCTTTGAGGATGTTTTGGAAAGAGTTAAGGAAGAGATTAACAGGGAATGTGATAAAATCTGTTCCGGTATGGAAAACTTATGGTTTGTTCCGTCTCCCTTTATGAATGTGATGATGGATTGTGATATTTACCAGGGTGGTAAGTATAACAACTTCGGCATTCACGGAACAGGGATCGCCACCGCGGCTGATTCCTTAACTGCAATTGAAAAGTATGTTTTTGTGGATCAAGCGATAACCAAGGAAGAATTGATTTCGGCGGTGGATAGTGATTTCAAACATCATAGCGGACTGCTTCATCAACTCCGCTACGAAACGCCTAAGTTTGGTTCTAACGAAGATGTTGCAGATGAAAAAGCGGTCTATCTGCTTGACTGCTTCTCCGATAGTCTTGCGGGCAGAAAAAATTGTCGCGATGGTGTTTATCGTGCAGGAACCGGCTCTGCTATGTTCTATCTTTGGCACGCGGATGAGATTGGTGCTTCTCCCGATGGAAGAAGAGCAAAGGAACCCTTTGGCACCAACTTCTCTCCCAGTTTGTTTGCTAAAATTAACGGACCTTTTTCAGTGGTACAATCCTTTGTAAAACCTAACTTTGAAAAAGCCATCAATGGTGGGCCTTTGACCTTGGAGTTCCATAACGGAATGTTTGAGCAGGAAGAAAGTATCCATAAACTGGCAACCCTTGTAAAAGCTTATATGGATATGGGTGGTCATCAACTTCAGCTCAATGCGGTGAACCCTGAGCGAATGAAAGAAGCCCAACTACATCCTGAAAATCACAGAAGCCTTGTGGTTCGTATCTGGGGATGGAGCGCTTACTTTGTGGAACTGGATAAAGAGTACCAGGATCACGTTATGGCAAGGCAGGCGTATCAGGTATGATGGGAACCATCTTTGATATCAAGGAATTTTCGGTTCATGACGGGCCGGGAGCTCGGGTGACGGTTTTTTTGAAAGGGTGTCCATTACGATGTCTTTGGTGTCATAACCCTGAGGGGTTAAAACGAGAAAAACAACTGATGTACAAAAAGACCATGTGTGTTCATTGCGGACAATGTCTTCAAAAGTGTCAGCATCCGGAATGCCAAACTTTTAGTAAGTGTGTGCATGTTTGTCCCAACCAATGCCTTGAAATTTCGGGTAAGGAACTTTCATCTCATGAGCTTGCGGAACAACTTATCGGGTATCAAGTAATCTTGAAAATGAGCGATGGAGGAATCACATTTTCCGGCGGAGAACCGCTGGCGCAATGGGAGTTTCTCTGTGAAGTGATTGACAGCGTAAGAGAAAAAGCGGATATTCATATTGCAATTCAAACCAGCGGATATGCAGCGGAAGAAGTTTTTGCAAAGGTGATAGAGAAAGTCGATTATGTGATGATGGACTTGAAACTTGCAGACAGAGAACAACACAAAAAATATACCGGGGTTTATAACAATGTGATACTAAAAAACCTCCGGTATTTGCAAAAGAGTGGTAAGGATTATATCATTCGAACGCCATTGATTCCCGGAATTACAGATACAAAGGAAAATCTTTCAGCTATCAAAGAATTGATTGGAGATTCCCCTTGGGAACAACTGAATTATAACAACTTAGCTCCGGTAAAATACGAAATGTTGAGAATGAAATACCCGCTTTGAAACGAGGTCTAAGATATGAAGAATCAAACACATAGATTTTCTGTTATGGTAAATTGTAATTTGCCCGATGATAGCATTGTTACCGATCAACTTCAGGACAAAGAAGTTCTTTATGAAGACCATGGATTTATTATGCTCCCGGACAGTTATACCGAAACCGGTGAAGCAACCAGAATGGTTATCAATTGTCATGGTGCCGGTGGGGCTATTTCGGCTTACGATTCTATGATTGAAAAGACTGCTTTGTCGAGATATCTTGTTGCCAATGGTTATGCAGATATGGATATCAATGGTTTGCCTTGGCAATATGCAGAAGAGAATGGAATTGATATTCGTAACAATATAGGAAGTCCCATTGCGATCAGAAGTTATGTCAAGGCGTATCAATACTGCTTGAAACATTTTAATATTAAACCGGATGTTTTTATTCATGGAGGTTCTATGGGCGGAATCAGTAGTACCAATCTTGTTTTAAGTGGACTGATTCCGGTGATTGCACATTCTGCTTTGTGTCCGGTAGTGGATACCTACCATCAGATATTTCTGCATCCCTGGAGCGAAGGATTACCTAAAATAGCCATGGGGAAGATATATGGATTTGACACCGATGAATACGGCGAATTTGTATATGATGAAGGCAAAATATCGGGATACAATCCGGCGAAAAACAAGAAGGCGGAGTGCTATCCGGTTCCGGTGAAATTCTGGCATTGTGTGGATGATAATATCGTTTCCTATGAGGTTACGAAACAGTTTGTTAAGCGAATTCAGAATGCCGGTGGGATGGCTTATCTGCGGACATTTCCCTATGGTGGACACGAGCCTCAATTGGCGGGTGAGTGTGTGAAAAATCCGGTTGGATACGATGTTTTTCAAGGAGAGAAAATTCAGATATCTCCAGCAGAGGAAGAAGTGTTTGTTTGGATAAGAAATTTTAGCTGATAGGATACGTTTTTGATCGGGTGTTTAAGAGAGGTGATTATTGTTGGATGCTAGGTTGATATGTGATTTGATCGAAGAAAACAAAATGGAATTGTTTGAATTGCTTTCTTCATTTATTAAAATCAACTCGGAGAGTTTTGTCAGTCATGGCAACGAATTGGAATTGGCAACCTATATCCATCGATTGTGTTTGGAGCTCGGATTGGAAAGTGATATTTATTCGCCGATGGATATTGAGGGGTTCGAGAAACATCCGGATTATATGCCGGGACGTAACTTAGAGAACCGACCGAATGTTACCGCTCGTTGGAGGGGAAAGGAAAACAGAGATGGGTTGATGCTTATGGCGCATACCGATACCGTTGCTGTTGGTGATAGGTCTAATTGGGAAAAGGATCCTTTTTCCGGAGAAATTAGGGACGGGAAAATTTTTGGACGTGGTGCCTGTGATGATAAATATGCATTGGCAACCTCGCTTTTTGTCATTAAGGTGTTAAAAGAAAATGGATTTGTGCCGAAAGAAAATTTATTGTTTTCTGCATATTCCGATGAAGAATATGGTGGTTCTCATGGAGCATTGGCGTCGGTGTTACGCTATCCTTGTTCGAGTATTATAAGTTTAGATGGCATAGAAAATCAGGTGTGGCATTGCGGAACAGGCGGTGGCGAGGTAAAATACTTCTTTCACACCAAAGAGACGGCGGATAGTGCAGAAGTTACTGCGAGAGCAATTCCTGTTGTACTTGATGTAATGGAAATTTTTGCCGATACACGCCGGGCGGAACTGGAGAAAAATCCGTTTTATGCAGGGACAATGATTCCGGAGACCT
>JAZRCD010000146.1:0-5006 GCA_045635425.1 Ructibacterium sp.
GGTTCTTCCAAAATGTTGCACCTATTTTTGAGAAGGATGATCTGACCATGGTAAATCTGGAAGGAACCCTGACCACCCGTGGAACTCGACAGAATAAAACCTATGCTTTTCGCGGTGATCCGGAATATGTGAAGATTCTGACCGAGGGAGATGTGGAGGCAGTGACCCTTGCCAACAACCATAGTCTGGATTATGGCGAAATAAGTTTGGCAGATACCAAGGACGCTTTGGATGAAGCAGGAATCTGGTGGGTTGAGAACCTGAACACCTTGGTTAAAGAAGTGAACGGTGTCAAGGTTGGCATGATAGGCCTTTATGACTTGAACTATTCCGCTCCGGAAGTTCTGCCCAAAGCCATGGAACAAGTGAAGAAGGACGGAGCAGAACTGATTGTGGTACAGGTCCATTGGGGGATTGAAGGGGAAGGCGTTCCGGTGGCGCGCCAGACCGAGGTTGCCCATGCGGCCATTGATTTAGGCGCTGATTTGGTAATAGGACATCATCCTCATGTGCTTCAGGGCTTAGAAAGATATAAGGATAAGATGATTGTATACAGTTTGGGCAATTTCTGCTTTGGCGGCAATCAGAATCCGTCAGATAAGGATGCAATGATTTATCAGGAGACCTTCACAGTGGAAGACGGAAAGGTTTTGCCGGATACCCAATGGAAGGTATATCCTTGCAGTATCAGTTCGGTTTCGGGACGGAACAATTACCAACCGACCCCTCTGTTTGGAGAGGAAGGGGAGAGAATCCGGAACAAGATTCAAGCAAGAACTAATGCCATTGGTGATTTGACTGTGAATTTTGCTCAGGAACTTTAATCAGAAAAGAGGAAAAAAGATGAATCAATATAGTTATCGTACACGTGGTGTATGTGCCCGGGAGATTCAATTTGAATCGGACGGAAAGACGGTGAATAACATCAAATTTATTTCCGGATGTAGCGGAAATACCCAAGGTGTTGCGGCACTGGCGAATGGGATGGAAATTGAAAAGGTTATTCAGTTGTTAGAAGGAATTGATTGTAATGGCAGAGGAACTTCCTGCCCGGCTCAGTTGGCAAAGGCGCTGAAAGAAGTTCAAAATCAAGAAGGAAAGTAGGTTTTAGGATGAAAAAGGATGTTTATACCATGAAGATTGCAGGTTTGGAACGTGACCTGCCCCTGTGTAACGTTCATGATGATTTGTATATTGCCGGATTCATTATGTTCGGCGATGTGGAAATCACCAAAGCGGCGGCAAAGGCTCTTTTGGAAAAGGCGCCGGAATATGATATCATGATTACGGCAGAATGCAAGGGTATTCCTCTTCTTTACGAAATGGCACGTCAGGCAGGTGCTGAAAACTATATTGTGGCAAGAAAAGGTCCCAAGATTTACATGAAGGATCTCCATACTACATATGTGAACTCCATTACGACAGTAAGCCGTCAGACCCTGTGTATTGGCGGTCAGGAGGGGGATGCTATGCGTGGCAAGCGTGTCCTGATTGTGGATGATGTTATCAGTACCGGTGAGTCCTTGGCGGCTCTGGAAAAACTGGTAACCGAAGTAGGCGGAGAAATCGTAGGTAAGATGGCTGTTCTTGCCGAAGGTGAGGCCGCTGATCGTGAGGATATCATCTATCTGGAAAGACTTCCTTTGTTCAAGGACACCGGAGACGAAATCGTAGCAATCTAAAGGAGCACATCATGATTTATACATTGACATTGAATCCTGCATTGGATTATGTGGTAAAGGTTCCCGATTACACGGAAGGGTCTGTCAACCGTGCAGGAGAGACTACCTTTCTTCCGGGAGGAAAAGGGATTAACGTTTCCATTATGTTGAAGCACTTGGGGGTAAACTCCACTCTCTTAGGCTTTGCGGCAGGATTCACCGGAAAGGAATTGGAACGGTACTTGATGGATGAGGGGTGTATACCTGAGTTTGTTTTTCTGGCAGAAGGTCACACCCGTATCAATGTAAAACTTAAGGCGGATACCGAGACAGAAATCAATGCACCGGGCCCTATGGTAACGGAGCGGGAATTGAGTGCCCTGAAAGGGCAGATAGCCGGACTGGAAGCAGGAGATTTCTTGGTTCTGGCAGGAAGTGTTCCCAAGGGATTGCCGGAGAGTATCTATCGGGATTTGATGGCGGCTCTTAAGGAAAAAGGAGTTCGGATTGTGGTGGATGCCGAAGGGGACGCCTTGCTTGAGACCTTGCCCTATCATCCGTTTCTTATCAAGCCCAATCATCATGAATTGGGTGGTCTTTTCGGGGCGGAAATCCATTCTAAGGAAGATGCCATCATCTATGGTAAAAAACTGCAGGAGCAGGGGGCGCGGAATGTTCTGGTTTCCATGGCAGGAGATGGAGCCGTGTTGGTGGCAGAGAACGGACAGACTTTTCTTGCAGATGCGCCCAAGGGAACGGTGGTAAACTCCACCGGCGCAGGAGATTCTACGGTGGCAGGATTTTTGGCAGGCTATCTGGAACAAGGAAACTATCAAACCGCCTTCCTGAAAGGGATTTGTGCAGGAAGCAGTACTGCATTCTCTCAGGGACTTGGCACCGAAACCATGGTGAAGGATTTGATGAAGTCTGCATCTGTGCAAGAAGTTTAAATAAAGAATTTAATAATATCCAAGCATTTTGCTTGGATATTTTTTTGTTTAAATGGTAAAAATGGAAAGAGATATTAAAATCAGAAAAGGAGAAAAACCATGAAAGAGTTTACCTATACCATTACAGATCAGGATGGGATTCATGCAAGACCGGCAGGACTTTTGGTAAAGGAGGCAGGAAAGCATCGGTCGGATATTATTCTTCGTCTGGGAGAAAAGGAGGGAGATGCCAAACGAATTTTCTCGGTAATGGCGCTGGGGGTTCAGTATGGACAGACCATACAGGTTACCATTGCCGGTGAGGACGAGGATGTTGCTGCAAAAGCCATGGAGAATTTCCTGCGGGAGAATCTGTAAAAGGGGAGTTTTGTGATGCGGATATATTACGGGAAAAGTGTCTATGGCGGAATCGCCATTGGCAGGATCAGGGTTCATAGTCGGGAAGATACCAGGGTAAAGCGGATTCGTGTGGATCAGCCTGAGGAAGAAATTCGTCGATATCATCAAGCAAAAAAGCAGGCAGAAGAGGAACTGAAGGAACTTTATGAAAAGGCATGTGCTGAGGTAGGAGATACCAATGCCGCAATCTTTGAGATTCACCAGATGATGCTGGAGGACGGGGATTATCAAGAGTCCGTATTGCACATCATTCGTACCCAGTCGGTGAATGCGGAATATGCCATAGCAACCACGGGCAGGAATTTTTCGAATATGTTTTCCTCCATGGACAATCCGTATATGCAGGCTCGTGCCGATGATGTAAAGGATATATCAGAACGACTTTTGAAAATACTCACGGGAACGGTCACAAAAGACACAGAGGACGACGAGCCTATGATTCTTGTGGCAGAGGATTTGGTTCCCAGTGAGACGGTGCAATTGGATAAGAGCAAGGTGCTTGCCTTTGTGACGGCAAAAGGCTCTGCCAATTCCCATACGGCAATCTTAGCCAGAACCATGAACATTCCTGCCATTGTAGGAATCGACATTCCCGTGGATGAAACCACGGACGGGGTCTTAGCGGTGGTAAACGGAGCCGGAGGGATTGTCTATCTGGATCCGGAGCCGGAAGTGTTGGAGCGAATGCGAGAAAAGCAACAAGAAGAGGAAGAGCAAAGAGGGTTGTTACAATCCCTAAAAGGAAAGGAAACCGTGACGGCGGATGGGAAGAAAATTTGCTTGTACGCCAACATTGGAAACAGTAAGGATCTGGCGTTGGTGCTCCAGAATGATGCGGAGGGTATCGGTCTGTTTCGTAGCGAGTTCATCTATCTGGAGCGGGAAAGCCTTCCCACAGAGGAGGAGCAGTTTCGTATCTATAAATCGGTGGCAGAGACCATGGCGGAGAAAAAAACCATCATTCGGACATTGGATATTGGTGCTGACAAGCAGGCGGAGTATCTGGAATTGGAGCCGGAAGAAAATCCGGCATTGGGGCTTCGGGCCATTCGTCTGTGCCTGACCCGACCTGAACTTTTCAAGACCCAACTTCGTGCATTATTCCGTGCGGCGGCCTTTGGGGATTTGGCGGTGATGTATCCCATGATTACTTCGGTGCAGGAGATAGTAAGAATCCATCAGGTGGTGGATGAAGTGGTAGCAGAATTGAATCGGGAGGAAATTCCATTTCGGGTTCCTGAGCAGGGGATTATGATAGAAACACCGGCGGCGGTTATGATGTCGGAGGAGTTGGCGCAGCAGGTGGACTTTTTCAGTATCGGAACCAATGATTTGGCACAATACACCATGGCCATCGACAGACAGAATCCTCGGTTGGACCAATTCTTTGATTCCCAAAGCGAGGCGGTTCTTCGAATGATTGAGATGACAATAACAAATGCCCACAAGAGTGGAATCTGGGTTGGTATCTGTGGGGAACTGGGAGCAGATACAACCTTGACCCAACGGTTTTTGAATATGGGTGTTGATGAGTTGTCGGTGGCACCAAGCCAAATTCTTGCGGTACGAAAAGTGGTTCGGGAAACCAGGTTAAAATAAAAAAAGCACCCACCTAAGGGGGGTGCTTTTTCATTTTCTTTACTGAATCATATTGTCATTAAAGGGAGTATAATGCAGGTGGAGAGACTCCATATAGTTGTCATAGAATCCTAAGGATTGAATGCCGGTGGTGGTCTTGTTTACCACAAGATAGGTGGTACCATCTTGATTATAGGTAATACCGCTGAATCTTACTACCATACCGGAGGGGTTCTCGGACTGAAGTTGTTCCAACCAATATGCAGTGATGTATTCCCCATAGGCGGTCTGATCTGAGATAGAAGTCTTGGTAGGTGTGCAGAGAGGAATCCGATCATAGTCGCCATAAGCATTCATCTGCAAAGAACGGAGGTAGAAAAGACCGTTGGATTCATCCTGACCAATCACACCTACAGTA
>JAZRCD010000147.1:0-3624 GCA_045635425.1 Ructibacterium sp.
CAAATGTTATGCTTCTGGATGAGCCCAGTAACCATTTGGATTTGCCGTCAAAAGAAGTGCTGGAGGAAGCGCTTAATGAATTTGACGGAACTATGCTCTTTGTGTCGCATGACCGTTATTTGCTAAATAAAATTCCTGATAAAATCATTGAGATGACAACCAATGGACTGACAATCTATGATGGAAATTATGATTATTATTTGGAACGTCAACAATTCTTTGCCGAATTGAGAAAGGAAGAAGTGGTTGCTACTCCTGTTAAGAACAGCAACAATTCATCCTACAAAGGAAAAGAACAGCGAAAGGCGGATGCCAAGAGACGTGCTCGTATCAAGGAGTTGGAAGAACAGATTGCATGGCTGGAAAAGGAAATCGGCATTCTTCAGGAGGAGTTGGAGGATGAGGAAGTATACACCAATTACCAATTAGCAACGGAAAAGACGGTTAAGATAGAAGAAAACTCCAATAAACTTGATGCTTTTTACGAAGAATGGGAGATTTTGCAGGATGAAGAGGAGGCGTAACCATGGCGGATGGAAATCAATGTGATTTTTGTAAAAACTATGTTTTTGATGAGGAATACGATGGATACATTTGTCTGGTTGCCATGGATGAAGATGATGTGTATCGCATCCATACCAAGCAAAGTTGCCCTTACTATCAATCGGATGACGATTATCTGATTGTTCGAAAGCAAAAATAAAAAGAGGTCGAATATTCGACCTCTTTTTTTGTTGGTTTAATTTACGCCTTGGTAATGGAAATTGCGATTTTTTCGCCGTTTACATTCCATTCTTTTGCATCAGCGGATTCTTTGGTGTCCAAAGAGTCTGCAAGCAGCTGTGTTTTGATTTCTGCTTCATTTGCAGCAACGATTTCTGCAATCTTAGCACTTCCGGAGAAGGAAACCAAAATACGATCGGTTACTTCAAAACCGCCATCTTTACGCATGGTCTGAACCTTACTGATGAACTCACGAACAAAACCTTCTTCGATCAACTTATCAGTGAGATTGGTATCCAGAACAACGGTAAATCCTTGGTCGCTATCGGAAACAAAACCATCTTTTTGGTTGGTTTCAATCAAAACGTCTTCCTTGGTAATTTCAACGTCGGTTCCTTCAACAACCAGTTTTAAAGTGCCGTTGTTCAGAGTATCCATAACGGACGCTCCGTCCATCTTAGCGATTTCATCAAAGATAGGACGCATTAATTTACCGTATTTGGGACCCATGGTTCTCATTTGAGGTTTGAAGTTGTATGCAATGAATTCGCTTGCATCGTTTGTAACAGCAACTTCTTTAATGTTAAGTTCTTCCAAAATAATATCGGTATATGCTTCATTGATTGCATCTTCACTTTGAATATAGAGCTTGGACAGAGGCTGACGATTCTTGATGTTTGCTTCGTTTCTGCATGCACGACCAAGTTCAACAATCTTACGAATACCATCCATATCCTTTTCGATTTCAGGGAAGTTCCAATCTGCATTTACCTGAGGATAATCACACAAATGAACACTTTCTGTTGCAGAAGGATCCACGGAGAGTACCAGATTTTGATAAATCTGTTCGGTCATGAAGGGGATAAAGGGAGCACAAAGCTTAGAGAACTCTACCAATGTGGTGTAGAGGGTCATATAAGCGTTGATCTTATCCTCGTTCATTTCGCTACCCCAGAAACGTGCACGGGAACGACGAACATACCAGTTGCTGAGTTCATCGGTAAATTCGTTGATGGCACGGGTTGCTTCGGTAATTTTGTAGTCGTTAAGATTTTTGTCAACAACCTCGATTACGTGGTTCAACTTGGAGAGAATCCACTTATCCATTACAGAAAGTTTAGAAACATCAAGTTGATGCTTGGTGGGATCGAACTGATCGATTTCTGCATAAAGAACGTAGAATGCATAGGTGTTCCAAAGAGTACCTAAGAACTTGCGCTGTGATTCGGAAACATTCTTTGCAGAGAATCGATTGGGAAGCCAAGGAGCAGAGTTGGAGTAGAAGTACCAACGAACTGCGTCACTACCCTGATCGTTCAGGATATCCATAGGCAGAATTACATTTCCCTTATGCTTACTCATTTTAATACCCTTATCGTCCTGAACGTGACCCAGAACAATAACGTTCTTATAGGGGGACTCGTCAAAGAGTAGGGTGGAAATTGCCATCAGGGTGTAGAACCAACCACGAGTCTGGTCAATAGCTTCGCTGATGAAGTTTGCCGGGAAGTTCTGTTCAAACAGTTCCTTGTTTTCGAAAGGATAATGCCATTGTGCAAAAGGCATGGAACCGGAGTCGAACCAGCAGTCGATAACTTCGGGTACACGAGTCATTTCGCCACTACATTCAGGACAACGGAGTTTTACCTGATCCACATAAGGTTTGTGTAGTTCGATGTCATCAGGACAATCAATGCCCATTTCCTTCAGTTCGGCAATGGAGCCAATAACATGACGGTGTCCGCAACTACATTCCCAGATGGGAAGAGGAGTGCCCCAGTAACGAGAACGGGAAAGACCCCAGTCAATGATGTTTTCAAGGAAGTTACCAAAACGGCCATGCTTGATGTTGTCGGGCAACCAATTTACTGTTTCATTGTTCTTTAACAGGTTGTCGCGTACAGCGGTCATCTTGATGAACCAAGTGTCACAAGCATAGTAAAGAAGAGGAGTGTCACAACGCCAGCAGAAAGGATAACTGTGCTCGAAGGGAATTACTGCAAAGCATTGATTGCGCTCTTTCAAGTCGCGAATAACCAACTTATCTGCATCCTTAACAAAGGTTCCTGCCCACTCGCCGGTAGATTCAATGAAGTTACCTTGTGTGTTTACGTGACAGATAAAGGGAAGGTCGTTCTCTTTGCATACACGGGAGTCATCCTCACCGAAGGCAGGAGCAATGTGAACAATACCGGTACCATCATCCATGGTAACATAGTTGTCAGAAATAATGTAATGCGCTTTTCCGTCAGGCTTTACAAAGTTGTAAAGAGGTTCATACTCAAGACCACAAAGATCAGAACCGATATAGGATTCCAACTCAGTTACCTTTTGATCGCCAAAGACTTTCTCTACCAGCGCTTTTGCAAGAATGTATGTGCCGTCCTCTGCCTGAACCTTTACATAGGTTTCGTAGGGGTTAACACAAAGTGCAACGTTAGAAGGAAGTGTCCAAGGGGTGGTTGTCCAAGCAAGGATGTAATCGGTTTCCTTGCCGAGAACCTTGAACTTAACGGTCATGGAGTTCTCTTTAACATCCTTATATCCTTGTGCTACCTCGTGGCTGGAAAGAGAGGTGCCGCAACGGGGACAGTAGGGCATAATTTTGTGACCCTTATACAAAAGGCCTTTATCCCAAATCTGGCGGAGTGCCCACCATACGGATTCAATATAATTGTTATGGTAAGTTACATAAGGATCGTCCATGTCTGCCCAGAAACCAACACGGTCACTCATTTCCTCCCATTCACTTTGATAGGTGAAAACGCTATCTTTACACTTTTTGATAAAGTCCTCAATGCCGTACTTTTCGATTTCGGGTTTACCGCTGATGCCAAGAACTTTTTCAACTTCCAGTTCAACGGGCAAACCATGAGTGTCCCAACCTGCTTTACGCAGAAC
>JAZRCD010000148.1:0-3715 GCA_045635425.1 Ructibacterium sp.
TGACAACACCTTATGACATCGGTTATGAGATGCACCATTATCAGTTGATTACCGATGGTAACTATGGTGATTTGTATATTGACGGTTACTATGCAGGAACCATCAGCGGTGAGGCAAGTACCCATCAGCAGGGTCGTATCGAGATTCTTGCCAGAACCCAGAATAGTGGTCCTGCGTCCTACAAGATCGGTAACATGAAGTTCAACAAGTATACCGGCAGAAAGATTGGCGGTAACACCGAGCAGAGCGACGTGCCCACCACATCTACCTTTGATGCAAAGGATTGGGAGTATATGCCCCTTCCCAACGAGGATACTCTCTATGAGTTCGACAATCCGGATGATTATGCAGGTTGGAGAAAGCGTGCAACCTGGGAAATCAAAGATGGTATTGCATCCAGCTGGAATACACAGGACTTGAAGATGCTCTCTCTGTACGGTCCCTTTGCAGTAGAAGCAGGACAGGACTTCACCTATACTACCCGTTTCAGAATGGATAAGTTTGGTGAGCAGCAGGGTATCATCCCCTCCTGGCCCAATGGTTCTTTCCGTGGCTATATCTATCGTGAGTATGTAGAGTTTGAAACTCCTTACGGCATGAAGAGAAGTAACGAGATTGAATTGGAAGAGGGAAGATGGTATGAGTACAAGGTAGAAGTTACCGGTGGCGGTACCAGAAACCAGCTCTTTATTGACGATGTTCCCATTACTGCAGTTGAGCCTGCATTGGACAACAACAATCATCCCAGAAATGGTATGACCTACTACTTTACCTACCCCAACGGTTCCATGTTCTCAGGTTTGAGTATCGACTGGACTAAGGTTGAATTGGTAAAGGATAAGGTGGTTGTGGATGATCCCATTGCCGGTTCCGAGTACTTAGAGGATGATCCCATCGAATTGGCGGCGCACGTAGCGGCGGATTTGAAGGACGAAATTCCTTATCTTGATTACAAAATCAATGGTAAAACAGTTGCAACCGGTCAGGCGCCTGATTACAAGGCTGTCATCAACGGTATGTCTGCAGGTAACTATCAGGTTTCTGCAGAGTATGGTGACTATGTTGCGGTGGAAAAAGAGTTCTCTGTGGTTCCCGGTGTAAAGGCGGAAATCCAGACCAGTCAGGACGATTACGGCAACCTGTTTGCTAACCTAGAGTTCTTTGACAGACGTCCCCAGATTACCAAGGTAGAGTATCGTCTGGACGGTAACACCGTTGCCACCGCCGAGCAGGGTCCCTACTATGAGATGAGTCTGGCGGCACTGTCTCCCATGCAGCACACATTAGAAGCCATCTGCTACAATGAATCCGGCATCATGGTATATGAGGATGCCGTTCAGTTGGTAGGTAAGGCATATCAAAGTGCACCTTCCGAGAACTTTGCCAACGAAATCAAGTACAATGTAGCAGGCGAGTTTGGTCAGGCTGAGGTCACTTATGCAAATGGCAGACATCTGCTGAAGATGACCCACACCAGAGATGGAGTAACCTACCTGACCGACGAGGGCGAGATGACCTATGACAAGGGCCTTGGTGATTTCATCATCGTAACCGATGGTCCCTTTGCTGAGGCATATCGCAATGGTCAGATGGTATTCGCTTTTGTAATGCCTATGACCAAGACTCTGGAAAAGAGTTTTGTATCCGATGGTTTGACCATCTCTAATGAGAGTATCGTTCCCAGTTATGACAGAGCAACCTACTTCCAGACCACCAATATGGTTGGAAAGAATCTGGTATACAACTTAGGTGATCTGCCCAACTACCACGTAATGGATGTGGTATTGGACGTAACCGATGAAGGTAGATTGGTTGTAAACGATGAATACTACCGCACCGACCTGCAGGTGGAAAATGGTACTGTATATGTATGGACCACCAAGGTCGAGATGATGGAACCCTTCCGTAAGGAAGCAGGTAAACTTGCCGATTGGGCAAATGCAGACGGTAAGATTTACCTCCGTGCCGAGACCGCAGTCGGTATGACCCGTCTCTATGCTAACGGCAGATGGGTATTCAGTTTCCGTAGCGTTCCCACCGTTGGCGAGGGTATTGCCGCATTTGACGTAACCTCCGGAGACGGTTTTGAGTATGTATGTGTTGGCGATAATAAGGACGTATACTACTACGAGGATGATTTCTCCGGAGACACCGAGTTTGATACCATGACCCAGTGGAGATATGTGAACCGTTCCAAGGATAATGGTATTTCCGTATCCATCGATGAAAAGGAGCAGTACATGGTTCTTGGTGCACCGGATAAGTACTCCTTTGTGGATGTTGCCGCATTCGGTGGTGATATTGATATCAGCGCAGATGTTAAGGTAGTAAGCGGAGCCAAGGGCTTCTGGTTCGACTTTAACCGTGCCACCAACCATCCGTATTCCAGAGCCGGTTACAACTTCGAGACCGGTGAGTTCGAGATTGTGGATGTTCAGACCAATGCATCCCAAAATGTTCGTGTGGCAAAGAAGGGTGACTTCCCCACCGGCGAATGGGTAAATATGGCGTTGAAGGTTCGCAAGGTAAACGATGTTAAGACTGCAACTTTGTATGTGAACGGAGAAGAAGTTCTCTCCTTGAAGGATTCTCCTTCTTACTGGAGAGGTAAGTTCGGTTTCGTGCTGAAGGATGGTAGTGCATACGTGGATAACTTCAAGTATCGTGGTGATACCAAGGTTATAGCAGATGCAAGAGAGACCTTCCTGAACGTAAACCTTGACCTGATTGACTTGGGTGGCGATAGTTACATTCTGGCAAATACCAATGCTTGGAGAACCGATGACGGTGGTAAGAGCTTCGTGCAGGATACCGGTTATACCACCCTCAGCGATAACTTGGTTTCTTTGCCCAATGGCGATGTTCTGGGTCTTAAGTCCGAACTCCAGTCCGTTGGTGAAGATGGAAAACAGTACTGGAACTTCATCCCCTACATCTCTCATGACAATGGTAAGACGTGGGAACGTCATGGTACCGATAAACTGGCAGAAGAAGACCATATTGGTATGACCTATGCTGCAATGCAGAACCGTGTCAAGTTGGCTCCTTCCGGTAGATTGTACGCGGTATGTACCACGGACGTTGCCTGCGAGTGGTGGGCGCAGCTTAAGGTGTTCTACAGTGATGACTATGGTCTCACTTGGAACGATTCTGAAACCACCATCGATAATACCCAGTTGGCAGGCGCGAGCCACAACACCCCCGGTATTACCTTCGTTGAGTTGGTTCCTCTGGAACTGGCAAACGGAGATCTGTACCTCTTCGGTAGAACCAACTTAGGTTACTTGGGTTACATCAGATCCTATGACCGTGGTAAGACCTTCGATACCGAGAACGTATATGTAACGCCCCTCCTGAGCGTTGAGGTATGTTACAGCGTCGAGGTTGACCCCTACAATCCTGAACACGTATATGCGGTGTTTGGCTACGATAACGATAACGTTGTTGGTAAGGGTCAGTATCCCAGAACCCGTTGGACCTTTGCAAGAAGTACCGACAGTATGAAGACCTGGCAGATTATTGGTACCGTTCACGAGAATCAGGGTACCATCGGTGCGATGATGAACACCAACATCCATATCACCGAGAATCAGGTTATCTGTAACGCATTCTCTTACGATGATGGCTTTGGTGGTTCCCAGTACGGTCGAACCATCGCCCTCCAGAAGGATGCGCAGGTAGGCTCCAACCGTTTCGAACAGCTTCACCTTCGTCA
>JAZRCD010000149.1:0-2057 GCA_045635425.1 Ructibacterium sp.
TACAGAAAATCTCTGCACCCGCCTCCGCTGCAGCATCAATGACGGGAATCTCTTTTTCCGTGGTCGGATCCGACCGCAAACAACAATTAAAATCGTTAAATATAACCGGATTTTCTAAATCCTTTTCACTTCGACAGGCATACTTTCTGCGATACTTGGTCATCTCCCATACCGCATTATCAAAATCGCCTTCAACCACTGCTACTGCAGCGATAACCGTTCGAAAGCATTCTCCGGGTTTTAAATTCTTCCACCACCCGTTTTCCTGTTCGGATGGTCCGCTGACCTTCAAATAATGTCTTGTAGCAAAGGTATCCCCGATTTCCCAGTTCCAGGAACCGTTATGTTCTATTTGCCACAGAATCGTTTTACCTTTTTCTTTCATGCACCCCATTGGGAGATATTCTTTGGTGGGCCATGTTCCGGTATTAGAAACCGAAGTTCTCTTGGTAGAAAACAGGTTCACAGCACTATGTCCCAATTCCTCCATGGTATATTCCCGCCAATTCATCTCCCTATACCAGGAATTGTGGGGTATCATAACTTTTTCAATATTCATGCCATACAAGCAGAAGGAGCTGATGTATTCCAATCCTACTTCTTCACTTGTTATATTGACAATCTCACAATAGGAACGGATGACACTTGCATCATCATAAAACTCATAATGAAGTTTCACTCGAACCATCTCGTTTTCCAAAACAAAAACAAGACTATTTTCTGTTTCCTCATAACCTTGGTATTTTAATATATAAGGCACACAACCTCCGGTATGCTTTGCGCCATGAAGATCATCCGGATCGGATCCGGACAGATGAAGTTCTACCGCTTCGAAGAGCCGATGAGGTTTAATGTCACCCTCTCCTGCTCCCTTTCCAAGTCGGAGAAACAATAAGCGTTCCTCATCATCTACACAAAAAGTAAGATAAAACCCTTTTTTGATAAATTCCAGATTCTTCATAAGGCAAATTCCTTTCGTTGTATTACTATTTTCGTCTGTTTAAGGAGTGTTTTGCGGTGTGGGGAATGTCCTTCCCCACACCGCGGGGTATTTACAAACCATATTATGATTTGTAATTAGCAAAAATCTACTTCATCTGCTTCAAATACCGATCGTAAGCGGCCTGATTGATTTTCAAGAATTCTTTAACACCAAGTTTTTCCAGATGTGCTTTGAATTCACTCCAATCAGCTTCGACATCTTCTTTGCCCACAATCCACTTTGCTTTCTTCTCGTCTACATAATTAAAGATATCGGTGGTAAGTTCACCATACCGAGTAGTTTCCTCCACGGTGTAGTAAGGACGAGGCCAAGGCTCATCATCTAAGTATGCCTCATACATACTAAATGCTTCCTGTTTGGTTGCCCAAGTTTCATGAATTTCCAGTTTTGTGCCGATATCCTCTGCCAGAACAGCTCCGGGAATACCGGTATTAATCAGATTCTCATTGAAGAATCGAGTAAAGTTTTTGCCATCAGTAGGTTCATTCCAGCCAATGGTACCATCATCGTTCTTCTTCAGCGTCTGACCGATATTACCATTTTGGTTCTGTACCGATTCTTCAAAGGTATAGAACTTATCAATCCATTTCATAACAGATTCGGGATTTTTACAAGCAGTTGTCATAACAAAGAAGTTTCTGTTACCGATGATACCGGGGTGGATTCTCCAAACCGGATCCTTCTCGGTTGCGCGAAGGGGAGGAATATTGATGTATTCATCTGCATTACCCATGGGGTTACCGTTGTACCAAATAACGCCAACCTTAGAAGTTGTGGACTTCAGTTTAGCGGAGAAGGTTTCGGTATTATGTGTAAATACCTCCATATCCAGCAAGCCCTTGCTATAAAGGTCACGATAGTAAAGCATCATTTCCTTCCACTCGTCCATCAAAGGTGCAAACATAACCTCTCCATCCTGAACGGTACAGTAACCATCAAAAGTACCATACTTGGTGGAAATACCCCAACAGGAGAGAAGCGCTTCGAGATAGGCATAACCGCACTTGGGATTAAAACTCATGGGGATTTCATCTGCTTCGCCATTGCCGTTGGG
>JAZRCD010000150.1:0-4069 GCA_045635425.1 Ructibacterium sp.
GGAAACGGAAAACCCATCTTGAATATTGCTTATGAAAGATTAGAAAATCTCAAAGCCCAGTTTGCAGGAACCGCAGAAAAATCAACCTTGTCAGGACAAGGGGGATTCGGTGGATTTGGCGGCTTCGGTGGAGAGTTCCCCGGTGGATTTGACGGAAAAATGTCCAATTGGAATGAGGGTAAACGTCCTCCAATGCCGGAAGGTTTCAACCCGGAGAATTTCAACCCGGAGAATTTCAATCCGGAGAATTTCAATCCTGAGAATTTCAACCCCGAGAACTTCAACCCCAATGGCGGTAAGAGACCGGAAGGTGGTTTTGGTGGCAGAGATGGTATGATGGGTAACCCCTTCAAGAATGCTTCGGTTCCGTCTGATGCGCCTATCCGTGTTCATGTGGATGGTCACATTGTTACCTTTGAAACAAATCCCGTGACAGAGAATGACACCACTTTGGTAGGGTATAGAAGTATTGTTGAAGAATTGGGTGCCACAGTAGAATGGGATGAAGAGAATCGCAGAGTCATTGTGGAAAAGGATGATGTGAACATTGTTCTTGCTATTGATTCAGATGTGGCATTTGTAAATGGCAAGGAAGTATCGTTGTTGGCGGCACCTCGGCTGATTGATGGTGCGACCATGGTTCCTGTTCGGTTTATTTCAGAACAATTAGGATTGAAGGTGTCCTGGGTAGAGGAGACCAAATTGATTACCATTACATCAAAATAAATTCTTAAAAAAGAGAAGACTCAGAAAATGAGTCTCCTCTTTTTTAACCTTCAGTTAACATTGCAGTGATAGACTTAATGTGTTATAATAAAAAGGTTGAATAGAGAGGTGTTGATATTGATGAAAGCGAAAAGAACCTTGTTATGCATGATACTTGTTCTTGTTTGTTTCCTGTGCGGATGTCAAACAAGTCAGAAAGCAGTTGAAATACCACCTATTGAGGGGGATTTCAAATTTACCATATTAAAAGCAGGTCAGGCAGATGCTATGTTGATGCAGACCAAAAGCCACAACGTGATTCTTGATTGCGGAGAAGAAGATGACGGAGATGAACTGGTGGCGTTGTTGCAGGAAAAGGGTATCAGTCAAGTGGACTATTTGTTTATAACTCATTTTGACAAGGATCATGTTGGCGGATTCCCTGAGGTTGTGCGGCATATCAATGCAAGTCATATCATGGTTCCCGATTATGAGGGGAACAACGATGAGTATCAATTGTATCAAAAGACGGTTGCGGAGAACAATCTTTCCATAACTGTTCTGTCAGAGGATACGAATATTATCATGGACGATGTGGTGTTTGAAGTATCCACACCCAAAAAGAGCGGTTATGCAGAGGGGGATAACGACTTTTCTTTGGTTATTTCTGCGACCCATGGCGAGAATACTTTCCTTTTTGCAGGGGATGCAGAGAAGGATCGTTTGGCAGAAGTGATTACGGAATTTGGCAAGCAACATGATTTCTTAAAGGTTCCTCATCATGGAAAGTATAACAAGAATACCAAACGCTTTATTTCCACAATAAAGCCTTCCTATTCGGTAATCTGCGATAGTGACAAGCATCCTGCCGAGAAAGAACTTATGTCTATTTTGGATCATGTGGGAAGCCGGATGTTTAGCACAAGGGATGGAGATGTCTTTGTTTCATCTAACGGAAAGGAAATAAAGATTTCCCAATGATTTAACGATGATTTAACCTTGTCGGTTTAAGATGGAATTAGACAGGAGGCGCAAGGTGTGGCAATAGAAATATTTAACCGATACGAACATAAATACATGTTAAACAAAGAAACCTTCCAAAAGGTTATTAAGATATTGGATGAGCATATGGATATGGACTCTCATAACAAAGACCATACGCCGTATACCATTGCAAATATCTATTACGATACGCCGGATGATTACCTGATTCGAACATCTTTATCAAAGCCGAAGTACAAAGAAAAATTACGACTTCGTTCTTATGGTGTGCCGGATGAAGAATCTATGGTGTTTTTGGAAATCAAAAAGAAATTTGACGGCATTGTTAATAAGCGCAGAACCAAGTTGAAACTAAACGAGGCTTATGAGTTTATTACATCGAAAAAGGCACCAAAGCCACAAGAGTATATGAACGGGCAGGTGCTTCGGGAGTTGGAGTATTTTATGAAAATCTATTCCTTATCTCCCAAACTGTATCTTGCCTATGACAGAATTGCCTATTTTGAAAAAAACAACAAGGATTTGAGAATATCATTTGACATGAACATACGTACCAGGCGATATGATTTGGCGTTGGAGGCGGGGGATCACGGAGAGCGACTTTTAGGAGATGATGTTTACCTGATGGAAATCAAAACTTCCCTTGCCAAACCCTTGTGGGTAACGCATATGCTGTCAGAACTGGATATCAAACGAACCAGATTTTCCAAATACGGAACAGAATTTAAAAACATGATCAATAAAAAAGAGATGGACAAAATAGCAGTAAAACATAAAGAGGTGGTCTGAAATGGATAATTTTTTTAACACAATTTTAGCAAATGTTTCGGCAGATATTACACTCGGTTCGGCCGTGATAACCATGGTTGTTGCAGTGCTGTTTGGCGGACTGATTGGAATTACTTATTACAAGACACAAGAAGAAAACTATCAACGGAGCATGGCGGTAACCCTGTTGATGCTTCCCATTATTCTGTCGGTTATTATCTTGTTTATCGGCAGTAATATTGCAAGAGCATTCAGTTTGGCAGGAACACTTTCTATCATTCGATTCAGAAGTGCCCCCGGAGACCCTAAGGATATCGGTTATATCTTTTTTGACATTGCGGCAGGATTGGCTTGCGGTGTAGGTCTTTTCGGCTATGGTGCAATCTTTGTAATTCTCCTTTGCCTGATTATGATTTTTACAGAAAAATTCCAATGGTTTGAAAAGAAGAGTGTACAGAAAGTTCTTAAAATTACCATTCCTGAGAACCTGAATTATCAAGGTGCATTTGATGAGATTTTGGAGAAGTACACCAAGAAATATAAACTTGTTGAGATCAGAACAACAGATTTGGGATCTTTGTTTGAATTGCGCTACAGCTTAATCATGATGAACGATGAGGATGAACAAGAGTTTATCAATGAACTCCGCTGCAGAAACGGAAACCTGAATATTATTCTTGCGGTTACAGCACCTGTAAAAATAAAGTAAAGAGGTGATTGGACATGAAAAAGTTTTTATCCGTCATATTATGTCTGAGTTTGGCAACATCCATCCTTGCAGGAACCACGGTTCTTGCCAAAGAGGATGTGGTGGTTGGCACACAGCCTACCGATGGTATGGGCTTTGGAAGAGGCCGGGGAATGCGGTAAAAAACAGACGGCTTTGCAATTTTGTAAAGCCGTCCATTTACATTTGGAAAGAAATGTTCTATAATAGGGAGTAGGGCAGGTGATAGCATGAGACTTTTGGTTGTTGAAGATGAGAAATATCTGAATCAGACGCTAACAGAACGATTGACAAAAATCGGATACACAGTTGACCATTGTTTTGATGGGGAAGAGGCTTTGTATTATATCGAAAACACGCGTTATGATGGCATTATTCTTGACGTGATGATGCCCAAAATGAATGGATTTGATGTGCTCCGTGTCGTGCGAGAGAAAAAGATACTGACACCGGTTCTGATGCTGACAGCAAAAGATTCTGATGAAGATGTCATTGCAGGCTTGGATGCCGGTGCAAATGATTACCTGACCAAGCCCTTTTCATTTGATGTGCTCTGTGCAAGAATCAGGGCTATGCTTCGGGTGAAAGAGAATGTAAGGAGCAGTGTGCTTGAAATTGCAGATTTGACATTGGATACCAACACCAGAGTTGTAAAGCGTGGTGATGCGGTGATTGAACTGTCGTCGAAAGAGTATGCTGTTTTGGAATATTTGCTTAGAAACAAAGGAGTTATCGTTTCTAAGGAGAACATAGAAGAGAATATATGGCACTATGACTACGAGCGAACCAGCCATGTCATCAAACTATATATACATCACCTGAGAAAAAACATTGATGATTGTCTTGGAAAGAAACTACTCCATACCA
>JAZRCD010000151.1:0-1025 GCA_045635425.1 Ructibacterium sp.
AAGAAATGAGTCTTGTAGACATGTTCTGTATCCCATGTCATACCTCTGTCGTAGGAGATAATCTTGATAATGGTAGCCTGGTCGGTTCTGGTGTAGCAATGGAGTTCGTCTCCCTCTGCTTCTACCATAATATGCTCAACAATGGTAGCATCAATATCAACCGCACGGATGGTGCCACCCTTCTGCCATGTTCTACCATTATCATCCGAGAAGTAAAGACCTGCATGGTTCCAAGGATTCTCGGTTGCGTCCAATGCCGCCATAAAGTACACTCTGCCGGAAGCGCCTACCTTCAGACGGCCACCGGATTGTGCAATTGTTCCGGTGGGTTTTTCTTCCAGTTGTCCAATAGTCTCAAAAGTCTGACCTCCGTCTTTGGAGATACGGGCATCTGCATTATACACGTTCTTGCCTTCTACCTTAACACCGGTTGCATAGGAAAAGACAGTAAGAACTTCACCATTGGGCAGGATACAAATTTGATCTGAAGTAGGCTGACTGCCTGCACCGTAGGGAACATAATGAACCGATGCACCCTTATCGGTAGACCGACCAAAACCATCGGATCTTCTGGAGTAGAATTGAAGCGTTCCGTCCGGAAGTTCAATCGAGTCACCATAGTTTACCTGATTACTGATATAGTGATGCACACCGAGCATCGGTTTGGAATCACCACGAAGGTAGAAACTCTTGATTGCTGCAGAACCATCGGTGATGGCAAAGCCGATACGGCCTCTCTCGTAAGGTCCGCCCTCCTGAGAAATGACCTTCTCGCCGTTCATATAGAGAACGGCACTCTTACCATTCTCGTCAATCCGAACTTTCAGTTCAAGATGCACATCCTCTTCCTGAGGAAGGACACCGGGAGCGGTTACTGTGGACTTACTGTTGCCCACATTGTTTACAATCTCCCATTGCTTGGTTTCATAGTTGTAACCTGCTTTGGAGTAGTCAATGGTGGTGGGACGTCCGTAGTAAATCCAGAATCCCTTAGTATTCTTCTTTACTCTTACATCGGCACTTAA
>JAZRCD010000152.1:0-4061 GCA_045635425.1 Ructibacterium sp.
GCTACCGTTTCAGGCATCTTCTTTTTCCGTGAATTCCCCACATTGCTTGCATGGGGTGGTATTGCAATGGTCTTGATTGCCATTGGAATGTTATCGTTGCAGAAAGGAGAATCGAAATGAAAATCTCTGAGTTGAAAGAAAAATTAGAACTAACCATTGTTGCAGGTCCGGAAGACGGAGAACTCTCCGGATGCTATATTGGTGATTTGATGAGCCTTGCCATGGCAAGGTTGGAGGAGGGTAATATTTGGATTACCATCCAGACCAACCTGAATGTGGTTGCAGTTGCGGCACTCAAAGAGGCAGGGTGTGTCATTTTGGCAGATGGCGCAGTTCCGGATAAGGATGCAGTTGCCAAAGCGGAGGAAGAAGATATTTGTCTTTTGACCTCGGAAGAGTCTGCTTATAACATTGCCAAACAGTTGGGAGCCTTGGGAATATGAGGCGGTATTATGACCTGCATATTCACTCGGCGCTTTCCCCTTGCGGTGACGAGGATATGACGCCCAACAACATTGTGAACATGGCAAGATTAAAGGGCCTTAATATGATTGCGGTCACCGACCATAACACCTGTGGTAATGTGCGGGCAGTGATGGAGGTTGCCGGTGATGACATCCTTGTCATTCCCGGAATGGAGATTGAATCTTCGGAGGAAGTACACATTTTAGGCTACTTTCCAAACATAGAGGCGGCAGAAAAGATGGAGGAACTGATTCGGCGTAACAGCACGATGGTGAAAAACCGTCCGGAAATATTCGGTCGTCAACTCTACCTCAATGCCGAAGACGAAATTGTGGGAGAGGAAGAGCGCCTTTTGGTCATGGCAAGTGGCTTGACGTCCAAAGAGGTGTTTTATCTGGTAAGGGAACTGGGCGGTGTTCCGGTTCCTGCCCATATCGACCGAACCAGTTACAGTATGGTTTCCAATCTTGGTTTTTTGCCGCCTGAACTGGAAATTACTGCGGTGGAAATCACCAACGGAAATCGAGAAAGTTGGTCAAAGGATTATTCGGATATGATGGTTTTAAGCAGCTCCGATGCTCATTATTTGGGGGATATTGCGGAACCAATGTGGTATATGGATATAAAAGACAATTTAATCATGGAATTTTTGGGTAAATTGACAAAGAAAAAATTGTAAAAATACTGGATTTTTTAAAAAAAGAGTGTTATAATGTAGAGGTTGTTAAAAATTTGTCAATATGAAAAATAATCAACCGGTACGCCGGATGTATGAATTTATCAGGAGGTAAGAGCAAATGAAACAAAACACGCTTCCCTTTCAGGGAACGCCGGAACAGGAAGAGCAGTTAAAAGCAGTCATTGCAGCTCATAAGGGACAAAAGGGTGCTGCGATTCCGGTTCTGCACGAGGCACAAGGTATTTACGGGTATCTTCCTTTGGAAGTACAGAAGATGATTTCAGAGGGATTGGAGATTCCTTTGGCAGAGATTTATGGTATTGTTACCTTCTATGCCCAGTTCTCTTTGAATCCTAAGGGAAAGTATCAGATTGGTGTATGTCTGGGAACAGCTTGCTACGTTAAGGGTAGCGGTGACATCCTGGAAGAAGTTAAGAAGTTCTTGAACATCGAAGTTGGTGAGTGTACTCCGGACGGAAAATTCTCTCTGGATGCAACCCGTTGTATCGGTGCTTGCGGACTGGCTCCCGTTGTAACAATCAATGAGGATGTATATGGCCGTCTGGGCAAGGGTGAAATCATCGATATCCTGAAGAAGTACGAGTAATTCAAGAGTAAATTATGAAAGAGTTATCATTACATATTCTGGATATTATGCAAAATTCCATCGTAGCCGGAGCGACCTTGATCCGATTGGAGTTGATAGAGGATAAAGAAGAGGATCTTCTTTGTTTTTCCGTCACTGACAACGGCAAGGGCATGTCTGAGGAGATGGTAGAGGCGGTAATAAATCCCTTTACCACATCTCGAACCACTCGAAAGGTGGGGCTTGGGATTCCTCTTCTTAAGGCGGCGGCAGAATTGACCGGCGGTGGGATTACTCTCTCGTCCAAAGTGGGAGAGGGAACGGTGATTACTGCGAAATTTGGTTATAGCCATATCGACAGGCAACCCCTTGGGGATATGGCAGAGACCATGTTGGGGTTGATTACAGCTTATCAGGAGATTGATTTTGTTTATCAGCACCGGGTAAACACCGAGGAATATGCATTGGATACCAGAGAGATGAGACAGATGCTTGGAGATGTTTCTTTTTCCGAGCCTCAGGTGATGCTCTGGTTGTCGGAATTCTTGAAAGAGAATGAGGCAACGTTATATTTAGTGAAATAAGAATCCGAAGGGAGTAGAAAGCTATGAAAACATTAGCAGATCTGGAAGCCATCAGAAAGAAGACCTTAGAGCAGGTTACCATGCGTAAGGAAGAGGGTGGCGTTCGTGTTGTAGTTGGTATGGCTACCTGTGGTATTGCGGCAGGTGCACGTCCTGTTATGAACAGTTTTATGGAAGAAATTGCAAAGCGTGGTCTGGCAAATGTAACCGTAACCCAGACCGGTTGTATCGGTATGTGCCGTCTGGAGCCTATCGTTGAGATTATTGAGCCTGACAAAGAAAAGGTTACCTATGTAAAGGTTACCCCTGAGAAGGTTGCAAAGATCGTGAACGATCACATTGTCAATGGTAAGCCTGTTGCGGAATACACCATTGGTGCAGTTGAGTAATCAAACATTCCGCATATGCGGCATATTGAGATAGAAAGGATGGAATAACATGGATTTAGCCAGAGCTCATGTCCTGGTATGTGGTGGTACCGGTTGTACCTCATCAGGAAGTGAACAAATTATTAAAGAAATGGAAGCCCAATTGAAAGCAAACGGGCTGGAAAATGAAATCAAAGTGGTAAAGACCGGTTGTTTTGGTCTTTGTGCTTTGGGTCCCATTATGATTGTATACCCGGAGGGTGCATTCTATAGCCGTATTGAGGTTTCCGACGTAAAGGAAATCGTAGAAGAACATCTTTTGAAGGGTCGTATTGTAAAGCGTCTTCTGTATGATGAAACCATTCAGGAAGGCACAGACGAAATCAAGGGTATTAACGAAGTTCAGTTCTATGAAAAGCAGATGCGTATCGCACTGAAGAACTGTGGTGTTATCAATCCTGAAGTGATTGATGAATACATTGCCTTTGATGGTTACAAGGCGCTGGGTAAGGTTCTGACCGAGATGACCCCTCAAGAGGTTATTGACGAGATTAAGGAATCCGGTATCCGTGGTCGTGGTGGCGGTGGTTTCTCCACCGGTATGAAGTGGCAGTTTACTGCAAATGCAGAGGGTGAAGAAAAGTTTGTTGCATGTAATGCGGACGAGGGTGACCCCGGTGCGTTCATGGACAGAAGTATCTTAGAGGGTGACCCCCACAGCGTTATCGAGGCTATGGCAATTGCGGCTTATGCAGTTGGTGCAAACCAGGGTTATATCTACATTCGTGCAGAGTACCCCATCGCAGTACAGCGTCTGCAGATTGCAATTGATCAGGCAAAGGAATACGGACTTTTGGGTGAAAACATCTTCGGTACCGACTTCTCCTTCAATCTGGAACTTCGTCTTGGTGCAGGTGCATTCGTTTGTGGTGAGGAGACTGCACTCTTAACTTCTATCGAAGGTAAGCGTGGTGAGCCTCGTCCTCGTCCTCCGTTCCCTGCAGTAAAGGGTCTGTGGATGCGTCCTACCCTGCTGAACAACGTAGAGACCTATGCAAACATCTGTCAGATTATCTTAAATGGTGCTGAGTGGTTCAAGACTATCGGTACCGAGAAGAGCAAGGGTACCAAGGTATTCGCTCTGGGTGGTAAGATCAACAACACCGGTCTGGTAGAAGTTCCTATGGGTACTACTCTTCGTGAAATCGTAGAGGAAATCGGTGGCGGTATTCCCAACGGCAAGAAGTTCAAGGCAGCACAGACCGGTGGTCCTTCCGGCGGTTGTATTCCTGCAAGCCTGATGGATACTCCCATTGACTACGACTCCCTGACAGCAATCGGTTCCATGATGGGTTCCGGTGGTCTGATCGTTATGGACG